>NZ_LNRD01000010.1:0-226966 GCF_001557775.1 Vibrio sp. MOR3
GATCAAAACGAGTTGCAACTATCAAGCAACGTCCAAGTATTGCCTGTAGTTCTTCCGTATTTTCTGTAATTTCAAAATCGTCTAAATAAATACCTGGATTCATAATTTCCCTCTGACGCATAACGCCCTGTTAAGGTGTGAGCAACGCAATACCGAAGCACCCGCATAACACCTTAAACACTAAAACTAACGCATAATAAAAATGCCACGCGTTGCGAATCACTCTTAAACAGTTTGTTATATTTTTTGCTTTGAAGTGACAACTGCTGTTGAGGTACATATACGACCCTGTCTACTTTTGGGTCATAACCTGCACAATTTCGCACTCCGCAATACAAAAACACTAACTCATTCTCATAGTTCTCAGCTTTAAAAGTAATTTCGGGTTCATTCTGGATTGACTCAATAACTAAATTGGCTCTTTTGACCCCTTCATTCTCGTGTATAAGAAGTAGAGCAACGAACCCTAGTGTCGCCATAAAAAGACCCACAGCAGCATTAAAGTGCAGCTGGTAGCGAGCTTCTAGTTTAGTTGGTTTCTTTGTGCGGATTCCACACCGCTTCTTAAACCTTACTATTTTTCTTGCAGTTTTATAGCCCTTGCGTACGTTGTAGCTGATAGCGACTCGCCACGTAGAATAAATTGTCACTAAGATAAAGACTACTAAAGCAAGCCATACAAAACTATTTAAGCTCTGTATCAAGCCCGAATAGATGATTTGGTGAAAGTTTCGATCAAGGAGATCACTATCTAAACCCAGCGTATAGAAGTAACCGTGAGTAAACGCAGTACTCACACAATATAAATACGCCGTGAGGAGCGCTGCTACTCCTGCGCTATCAACTAATTTCACAGAACCTCCGAAAATATAACGCCCTGTTAAGGGGTGAGCAACGCTATACTGAAGCCCCTGCATTCCACCTTAAACACTAAAACCAACGCATAGTGAAAATGCCACGCGTTGCGAATCCCTCTTGAACAGTTTGTTAGGTTTTGGGCTTATTCTCCCAATGAACCCCAATCTGTTAGATTTAATTGCTTGCGCCTAATGTAGTAGAAGGTTGCCATAACTAAACCAAACAATGCGCCAGTAAGTAACGAGATATAAACCGCTTCTAAAACTGGTTTGCCTAGCTCGTCCCACACAAGAAACCATTGGAAGATCCCCCAAACAGGAGCAAAGAAAGCCACACAAAGCATAACGTTTGCAAAAAAGCTTTGGTAGTAAGGCGGCGGAATACACAGTCCGAGTTTACGTAACAACTTTACAAATGGAGGATTGTAGTTCGACTTCCAAACACCTTTGTCACTTAATTCTTTGTGCGCAAGTTGTAGCTTCGTTTCATAATCCATGACCCAAAATCCTCGAATTCGATGTTTCCCGCGGAGAAACCTAACGCCGCATTAAGGTGTGAGTAACGCGACCACGAAACTTAACCATACCACTGTAAACACTGAACCCAAAGACGAAGCAAAAATGCCAAGCGTTAGGAATCACTCTTAAATGCTTTGTTAGGCTTTTTGTAGATGATGCCGTAGGTTTTTGTAATATATTTTAGTAATTTAGCATAATTTTCGTTGGTGTGTTCTTCGATGTTTTCTGCCGTTATGGCTAATGAATTTTCAACACTTTTAGCTACCATTGGGTTTTCCCAGTTCATATGTGGGCTACCTAAAGTCATAGCGAATGCTTGCATTCTGTCATGTTGCCAAACAATGTAATTACATGCGTTAATACAATCTTCGAAACCAAGCGGTTGATGAAGTTGGATGCGAACAAGCAAAGATTTTATACGACTTGAATTCTGACCACATGGCTCAAGAGCCGCAATTAACTGTTTTGATAAGTCATTGCCAAACTCATTTATTACATAAACGACCTCAGGATGAGGGAGTGACTTGTCTAGTTCAATGTAGCCTTTATGTGACTCAAACCGAATATGGCTAAATTTCACAATCTGTGCGGGTACTACAGAATGACGAATAAATTCATTTACTTCAGTAATTAACTCATCAAACAAAGCGTTTACTTGCGCTGATTTTTGCTGAATTTTCCATGAGGAAAGAGCACAATAGGCAACAACAACAGTAAGTAGTCCCGAACCAGCTTGTACGACCCCACTCCAGTCCCATTTTGAAATCACCAACCAGATATCTTGCATATTTCTCCTAAAGCCTAACGCCCTGTTAAGGTGTGAGCAACGCAATACTGAAGCCGCCGCATACCACCTTAGACAACAAACGCAACGCATAGTAAAAATGCCACGCGTTGCGAATCACTCTTAAACAGTTTGTTAGAGGTCTGACTTACGAATTGCACGAAGTCGGTTTAAAACAGCCTGCCCATACGGCGTCAGAGTCCAATATGTACCACGATCCTTAACGCTTCTGTTCTTAACATTTTGAACAATTAATCCTAATGCATTTAATTGTACGATTGCCGTTTCAAAGTCAGACTTATCATGAGAGATCCCCCTTATATTTGAATTCCCCTCGAACTCACTTGACTCAGGGACCTCTTCATTAATTTTTCGACGGATAAACTCACCAAACCTTCCAGACAACTGAAGGTTGCTAGCTTCATGCATCATTAATGGAGATAGCTCATAAAATATTTCGTTCCATGAGGCATCTATTTCCCAGTTCCAACTGAACTCTTTGTAAGTCTCCACTTCGCGTGAAGTAAATTCACAGTGAACAGTAAACTTATCATCTCCTTGCGCTAAAGCTTCTGTACCTTTTGGGGCTTCGGTTTGAGACGATGCAACTTCAGATTCAAGCTCTTCAATACGTCGTCGAAGACGAAGTATTTCTGAGCTAGCCTCTGCACTAGCAACTTGATCACCACGAACCCAACCAATACCAGGATGTTTTTTTGGAGCATGATTAAGCTACGACTTACAACAGAACCAAGTTCCGAAGGTGTACTCCAATACTTACATACTTTCTGTTGCGACAGTTCTCTGAAGTCTTTGAGTTTCTTTTTACCTTCTTCTGTCTGCTCTACAAATTTTGCGGGGATAGAGTCAGGCTCTTTATGCAAGAAGGCGATTACTGGCTTTTCAGTTTCAATTGCGTAACGATATTCCATCTCTGTGTTGCTAAGTCCTTCTGGACCCAAGCTACCGTAGCGTCCACCTATAACTACAATATAGTAATCACACTCATCAATTACGCCTTTAATTAACGACCATTGATCTTCATCAGCCGCAGGGAATAACTCCATACCAGCAGGAATACAATCCAACTCAAGAAGAGTATTCATGATCTCTTGCCTTTCAGGCACAAGATCAACGTAAGTTGAACTTACGAAGACTTGATATTTTTTGTTCACATTATTCATTATATTTCCTGAGACCTCTAACGCCGCATTAAGGTGTGAGCGGCGCTTGGCTATACTTGAGCGAAGCGAAACTGCCAAGCGTTGCGAATCACTCTTAAATGCTTTGTTATGTGCGTGCTAATTGAGGTACTTTTGCCAATGTTGCTGCCCTTTCAAAACTACTCTGTAATCTTCGTAGTCCAATGAGCTGTAGAGCTTTTTAGCTACAACATTATCATCACCGACCTCTAATGTGATTTTAAGGTAATCATTATCACGACAATACTGTTCGATACCATTCAGTTGCGCCTTGCCAACACCTTTACCACGAAAGTTATCCGACACCATAAAATCATGGATATTCATCACTCTTTGCGCACGATAAGTTGAGAACGATTCAAAGCAAACCGCAAAACCAGCAGGCTTATTGTCAACAAAACTGATAAATCCATGGAAATAAGGCAACGCAAATAGCTGAGCAATTACTGAGAGATCTAACTCAACTGAGAATCCAGATAGATACTCTCTAAACAAAGCCTCGAATATACTTTTGTCCTCAATACTTTCTGTTTCGATACGCCTGATTGTAATTTCCATATCCATTTCCACCAAAGCACATAACGCCCTGCTAAGGGGTGAGCAACGCAATACAAAAGCCGCCGCAAACCACCTTAACCACTAAAACCAACGCATAGTAAAAATGCCACGCGTTGCGAATCCCTCTTGAGCAGTTTGTTAGTTTGCAAACCCAAAGCGTTGATTTTACGTTATTTTAAATTTTGAAAACAATAAACTCTAGGTATTTTGATGCACTTAAGTCAGGCGTAGTCTCAAAGCGGCTACTCAATGAAACCACGTGGAACAAACAACGCCGCAGAAAACGAACTCACAACACCAAAAAGCGCTTTTGGAAAGCTAATCTAACAATGCGGACTTTCAACAAAGCCACTGAAACCACGTGAACTTACCACACCAAAGAAAACGTCCTTGCAGCAAGTAAATCTGCTTTTGTATCGACAAGCTCAACGAGCAGAGTTTCACCAAAAAAGTTCGACTCAGAGAACCCCAAAGTCACCGCACCAAAGAACAAATCAACCGTTGAAACGATGCCAATTTTGGATTTTTACCACGCTAGTTAACACTGTAATTGAAAGCAGATACGACAACTTAAACTTTGAACTTTTACCACTAGATCTTGCGATATAGCTGCGTTTTTCCTCTTGCAAACTAACGCCCTGTTAAGGTGTGAGCGACGCAATACCGAAGCTGCCGCATACCACCTTAAACACTAAAACCACCGCATAGTAAAAATGCCACGCGTTGCGAATCACTCTTAAACAGTTTGTTAGTCGCGAGGCACCGAGCGACAATTTTAAGCCGAATTAAACTTTGCGAACAACAAACTTTATGTGCTTTGATGCATTTAAGTCAGGCGCAGTCTCGAAGCGGCTACTCAATGAAACCACTTGGAACAAACAACGCCGCAGAAAACGGACTGACAACACCAAAAAGCGCTTTTGGAAAGCCAATCTCACAGTGCGGACTTTCAACAAAGTCACTGAAACCACGTGGAACTTACCACACCAGAGAAAACGTTCTTTCAGCGAATAAATCAGCTTTTGAACCACCAAACTCACCGAGTAAAGTTGCAACCAAAAACAAATTCTCGATTGCCCTGCTATGTCACCACCAAAGAACAAAACAACCGCGAGGACACTTGCAAAACTTTGGACTTTAAACAGCTGAAACTGAGTTTTGACCATCGACGATGAATCTGTATACCAAACAAACAGCTGCCAAATTTTGAGCTCAGAAACATGATTTTGATTGCTAGCTTTTTCTGGCGACTAACGCCGCGTTAAGTGGTGAGCAACGCTACCACACTACCTAAAGCATTGTGACATAAACACTTAACTCAAAGTAAGCCGAAAACGCCTTGCGTTGGGAATCCGTCTTGAACGCTTTGTTATGTAAATTCAGCCACATAAGCCAAAGTTACCATGAAAAACCAAGGCTGTACGACCGAAGAAATAGCCAAAACCAAAGAACCCAACAGTGTTCACGAATTTGCATAGTCAGCAATGTTACAGACCAAGCTTCAACAAGCGAAAAATGGTGATGACCAGCGACCAAAAATGCTTTTGAATCTGGCAAACCGAACGAAAGAAACCATCAACAAATACAGACTGTCGTTAACCTTGCCCTTTCCACACTTTAAGCCCGCGAAACTGACCACAAACTGACCGAGAAACTGAATGAGGCAACTCACGAACATTGGCATGTTTTACGGCGAACTTGGCAAAGAATCGGGGCTGAAAAAGCGGGTTTTGCCGACGATAAAGAACGATAGCGAGAGAGACCGAAAAGACAGAATAATGCCGATTTTACCCGCTTTACATAACGCCGCATTAAGGTGTGAGCACGCTTGGCTATACTTGAGCGAAGCGAAACTGCCAAGCGTTGCGAATCACTCTTGAATGCTTTGTTATGTGAATTTTTACTCGTACTTTTTACCGTTGTGCTTTAACCAACCATGCGGATGTCTATTGTTAGGATCGTGGTGTGTCCAGTGCATTACACCACCCTTTTTATTCCATTCATATTCACCGTAAAACTGAACTCGATCGCCTACTCTTAAGTTAGGAATCCTAGGCGCAAGATCGATATTGTGAGCAACAAGTAAGGTTTGTTTACTATTCAGTCTTATGATGAACTTTTGATGTCGACTTCCATCATTATCATCGGGTAACAAACGAATTACAGTGCCTACACCCTGAACTTGAAGGTCACTTTGATGGTTTTCATATGCCTGTTTCAATTTGTGATCGTTAGCTTGTGCACCAACTGACATCAGGCACAAAACAGCCACAAATATTACTAAAAACTTCTTCATATACTCAAATCCCTTGAATTCACATAACGCCCTGTTAAGGTGTGAGCAACGAATTACCTATGTCGCCGCATACCACCTTAAACACAAAACGCAACGCATAGCAAAAATGCCAAGCGTTGCGAATCACTCTTAAACAGATTGTTATGTAAATCTTAGATAGCAGCTGATGAAGATACTTTTAAATTAAATAGCTTTGTAAAGTTTTTGGCAGAAAATAACAGTTTATAGCTATCATCGTATCCCTTAAGCTCGACGAAATTCTTCTTTTTAAACTGATTTATGATGTAGTCACGTCCCTTATCACTCGCAGCAAAAATCGTTCTCCATTTGCCATCACAGCTCTGCAGCATCCGTACTAATTGACCATTAACCTTGACTGGATCATGAGCTTGCACCCCATCACCTAAAAGTGAAGAACATTCCTCTTCCCAAAATTGGAAATAAACCGCCATATCACCCGCTTTAGAAACCCCAATCAAGCCATAAGTCACACCATGTATAGAGTCTTTTACAAGGTAATCTCCGCCTTTTGATGTATACCAAGCATCCACCTCTGAACCAGATACAGCGGAAAAAGATAGTATTGATAATATTAAAGTATAGATATAGCGCATAATTAAACCAAATAAGTTGCATATGATACGAGTGTATCACCACCTGCCAGTCAGATCCGTGCGGCAAGTCAATTTCAGATTTACATAACGCTTTCTATACGGCTCTATGCTGCCTTTCAGGCACGCTACCGCCTTCTTTCATTCCAAAAGAAAACTGCATGCTAGCACTTATCTTTATGAAACAAATAGAAAATCAGTATGAATCTGTGTGCTCAACCACGCAATTAGACGGCGTGGTGAAGCCTAATTAGATGTGAGACGCTAAGTTTATAGAACTGTATAAATATCCATGTGAATTTAGTTATGAAAAGTCAGTTTTTGCTTAGCATAAAAGAACATATGATCGCTCGTCACTATGCGAAGAAAACCATTGAGAGTTACATCTTTTGGATCAAACGATTCATCGTATTCCACCAGCTCGCTCATCCGTCTAAATTAGCTGAAAACGATGTTGAACGCTTTCTCAGCTATTTAGCGACAGATGAAAAAGTCGCCGTAAAAACACAGGCGCTCGCCCTGAATGCCATCTCTTTCTTGTACCGTGAGTATTTTAGAATGCCACTTTCACTTGATATGCGTTTTCAAAAGTCTCTGACAGAAAAGAAACTGCCAGTAGTGTTAACGAAAGCTGAAGTAAGGCGCTTCGTTCAGCATATCGATCCAAAATACAAACTACATATACAGTTACTCTATGGGTCAGGGCTAAGAGTCATGGAATGTCTGCGGCTAAGAATACAGGATATCGATTACGACTACGGAGCTATTCGTGTTTGGCAAGGAAAAGGGGGCAAAAACCGAACCGTCACACTCGCAAAGGAGCTCCACGCCCCCTTAAAAGCACAAATGAACTTAGCTCGTGACTACTATCAAAAAGATCGTCATGTTGCGGGCTATGCTGGTGTGTATATTTCAGATGGGCTGAGAAGAAAATACCCTGATGCGGAGCTAGATTTCAACTGGCACTTTCTATTTCCATCAACAAAATTAAGCCCAGACAAAGATACTGGGGAATTAAGGCGTCATCACATCAATGAAAGTGCTATCCAACGAGCAGTAAAGCGTTCAGCCAAAGATGCAAGTATCGAGAAGACCATTACTTGCCATACTTTACGCCATAGTTTTGCGACTCACTTGTTAGAGTCCGGCGCTGATATTCGAACGGTTCAAGAACAACTCGGACACACAGATGTGAAAACAACCCAGATCTACACACACGTCATTGAGCGCGGCGCGGGTGGAGTGTTGAGTCCGTTATCAAACTTATAGAAAAACGAAAGCCACCGTACTGGTGGCTTCATAATTAGATTTGTGTTTAGCTGCGCTCACCCAGTTTGGCATTACCTTTCGAGTCAAACCACAGCGCTTCAGAACGACGCCGTCCAAGTAACATTGGACCATCATCGTAGAACAAAAAGTTCTTCCAGTACTTTTTAAAAATCGACCATTTGGTTTCAATCACGTTGTACTTCTCGTAGCAAAAATAAACCGTGACGTCGTCTTGCCAATCAATAAAAGTAATCACTTCTTCAGGAAGCCCTTGTTCGTCGTCTTCCCATGCAGCCATCCAATCAACCTCTTGTGACCAGTTCAGCTCTTTCATTGGCCAATCAGACGAGCTCAAGCGGTCCATATCAGGACTTTGTGCACTGACGTTCTCTTTCCAAAACTGCGCTGCACGCGCCTGACTCATCGGCTTGATAAAAGCGAGGTCTTCTTCTGGCACAGGCATCGACTGGTGAGTAAAAATCCATTTTCTTTGGTATTCGTCCAAAGGCAAATAAGACATTCAGTCTCCTTTTTTACGACTTCAGCCAACCTTTCTCGGTGGCACCTTCAATCAGTTCTTTGGCTTTGTCCCATAACGTGACAGAGCCAAGTTCAATTCTTTTGTTAACGGTTAACGCTTGTTCTCGCGTTACCCCATTTTCTATCCAGCTTTGACCATCATTATGATAGTTCAGTAGCATAGGAATAAGGCGATCCAGCGCCTTAGCATATTTGGCATCGTCAGTTTGTGCGGCTTCAAACTCATTCCACAAAGCAAGTAATTCGCTACTTTGGTCACTTGGCAGCATGCCAAACAACCGCTCTGCGGCTTTCAATTCTTTTTCTTCTTGCTCTTTCGAGGCTGCAACATCATAAACAAAGGTGTCGCCCGCGTCGATCTCTACCACATCATGGATAAGCAGCATTTTGATCACTCGACCAATATCGACAGGTGCATTCGCGTGCTCTTGCATCAACACAGCCATTAAAGCAACATGCCAACTATGTTCACCACTATTTTCTAAGCGACCCTCAGCACTTTTAACACGGGTTCTACGCAGCACGCTTTTCAGTTGATCGAGTTCAATCAATAACGCTAATTGCTTTTCCAGTCTTTCCATTTATCAAGCCTCTGCCTTCCAATTCGGGTTGGTCAAGGACGTCAGCACGTGATCTTGCCACTCACCATTGATCAACAAATATTCCTTTGCATAGCCTTCTTTCTCAAAGCCTACATGCTGTAGCACCGCTTCGCTGCGTGTGTTGTGCGGCATGTAACCCGCTTGAATGCGATGCATTTTTTGCACATCAAACATATAATCGCATGCCATTTTCAACGCGCGGCGCATATAGCCGTTTCCTTGAGCCTCTTCTGCGAGCGAGTAACCCACGTTACATGCATGAAAAGGAAAGCGAGTCAGGTTGCTGAAAGAAAGTGTTCCGAGCATTTTACCAGAATCGACATGAACAAGCAGACAATAGTAGCCTAAGCCCATACGGTGAAGCTCTTTCAACTTGATCAGCTTTTGCAGCCAGCCATTAACCGAATAGAAAGCTTCCTCGCGTTTAGGTTCATAGGGTTTTAAATATTCTCTGTTCGCTTGAAAATACGCTGCGATCATATCGGCATCACCAATATCTGCAGTGCGTAGAAGCAAGTCGCCGTCCAACTTGTGAACGGCGATTGAGGAGCTTTTATCTTCCATTGTTATTGACAACTTCCATTTGATTCCAGATAAGTTCTTGCTGGTACTCCAGCTTTTGCTGAAGCCACAATTTTGCTGAAGCCTTAGGCTTTTCGAATACCATAATCACGCAGTTTGTTCGCAATCGAGGTATGCGAAACATTCAATCGCTTCGCAAGCTTACGGCTTGAAGGGAAAGACTGATACAAACGCTCTAAGATTTGCGATTCGTAATCTCGCATAATTTCGTCCAACGAACCATCTAAGTTCAACGTTGCTGAGCCACCGCCCATTGCTTGAGGTTGCGGTAGATTGAAGTTATCCGCTTTCAACAAGCTACCCTCCATTTCCGTCAACGCTCGAAGCACCATGTTATCTAGCTGACGCATATTACCAGGCCATTGATAGTTCGCTAACGCATCAACCAATTCATCATCAAATTCTGGCTTATCAATGCCCAATTGTTGCGCGTGTTTCGTGACGAATAAATCCAGCAACGGAGCGACGTCGTTTGAACGCTTGCGCAGAGGAGGAATATTCAAGGTGAGTACATTGAGACGATAGTATAAATCTTCGCGGAACTGCCCTGCCTCGGCTAACTCGGCAAGGTTATGTTTTGTTGATGCGATAATACGAACATCGACATGCATTTCATCTTCAGCACCAACACGACGGAAATTACCGTCTTGTAAGAAGCGCAACAGTTTAATTTGTAGATGCGAACTCATTTCACCGATTTCATCGAGGAACACCGTACCACCGTTTGCTTGTTCGAATATGCCTTTGTGGCCAAGTTCATGATTGAATGAACCTGGGGCATGACCAAACAGTTCCGTCTCTGCTACATCATCAGGCATAGAAGCACAGCTAAGTACTAGGAATGGTTTGTTCGCACGACCAGAGCGGCTATGGCACGCTTTTGCTAGCATTTCCTTACCAGTACCAGTCTCACCTTCAATTAACAACGGTTGGTCAAGCACAGAAAGTTTCTTTGCTTGATTGATCAATGCTTTGTGGCGATTGGATAAACCGACAAAATGCTCGAAACCCAATTGGTTTTGTAACGGCAATGTCTCTTCGATTTGCACGCCATGCTGGCTTGAACGAATGGTCATTAGCGTACTGGCGAGCGTGGAGTTTTGAGCTTCATCTTTAATATAAACCGGCATCAACTCAAGGATATAATCCAAACCATCGATGACAAGGCTTTCTCTGGTACGGGCATTCACTCCTTCTGTCCAACGATTAAAGCGCACACTTGGCAATAGCATACCAATTTGTGTGCCAATCACATCTTGCTTATGTTGCCCAAGCAGAGAAAGTGCAGACATGTTTGCCATGTCTACCGCGCCTTTCAGATCGATGGCAAAGACCGGATCAGGTAAGTTATCCACCAATGAAAGCAGCTCCGTATTGTGGCGCTCCATTGGCATAAATTGGATTTTACGTACGTCTTTAACCCCCGGGATACGGCGGATTTCGGCCATCAACTCACTGAAAGTATCAAAATCGATATCTGGGCAGTTCAGGTAGATGATGCCACTGATATCAATTTCGATACCACGTAAGTCGATGCTTTTAGACGCTAAAATATCGAGCAATTCTCGGGTTAAACCGAGTCTATCTTCACAAAAGACTTCAAGACGCACTTAAAATATCCCAATTCACAACTGTCAGGAAAAGTTGACAGTAGTTTCTACCAAGCTTGGAATGGCGTCAAGCAATCCTCACCGTCAAAGGTGATATTGATTACGGTTTCATCGTGATTGATGCAACTTTCGCCACCACTTCTTTACGAATAGCGCCGAGTTTCACCTGTCTCTCAGGGTACCAAGGCAGTGGGCGAAGCAATGACATGGATTTCAAACCTAAGCGTGCGGTGAGAATACCCACTCCCAAGCCTTGCCCTGCTCGAGCAGACACCTTTCCTGCGAGATCCATCGACATCAAATCCATGCTCGCATCGATCGCCAGTTCACTTGCACCAGCCGCCGCCATATTCACAAAAACCGCACGAAGTAGCTTGATTCGAGATGCGTACCCAAGTTCAACGCCATAGACTTTCGAGAGATTATCGATCATTTTGAAATTACGCCACGCCACTAACAGCATGTCAGCCGCAGCTAGTGGACTAACGGCAACTAACGCGGCTGACTCTGTCGCGTGCTGTGAAACAATTTTGGTCGCGAGTTTATCTTGCTGACTGACAACCATTGAGTCGTACATTTCAAGGATTTCGGCATCGCTGTGTGCTGGGTTCACGCTATTCTTCCAACGATCAAAACCCGGATTTTCAGCAAGTACACCACTTTGCTCAGCCACTTTTTCACAAAATACTTTGCCTTTGCCAACACTTTGACTGTCGATAAGTGCCTCACTTTCTTCCTGCACGCTAAAGTGGTTGCGAAGTTTGCGTAGCTTCCATAGTTCTTTGCCTAACGCTCCTAAACCAAAAGAGGCAATAGTGGAGATAAAGCCAGCCCAGCCCAATGCAAGCCAATCTGCAGCTTGCACAGCCGTGACAATCGAATCCACCGCCTGCCACCCGACCAGACCAGCAAAGGTGGCAAATAACCCTGTTGTAAGCCATTTACGCCCAGGTTTTGGACGAATCACATGTTCAAGCTGTAATTCTTGCTCGGTGTCTTCCGGTTGCTCTTCTATTTCAACAGCAACGAAAGTCTCGTTTTCCGAGAATGTCTTTTGCGCCGTAAACTCTGGCGAGACATCCTCTTCTTCACTGTGCACGACCTTTTCAGAGAAGACTTGTTTTTGTTTTAGCTCGCTCATTTCAATTTGTCTCCCAGTAGGTATTCAAGTGCTTTGTCTAGACGAATATGCTTCATCGGCTCGTCACTTTCTGATGACATAGGTCGGAAAGACGTAAAATCAAAGCCACTGTTTTGCCAATAAACAGCATTCGGAAGTTTCTTTGGTACTTCCCCAGGGAACATCGTTATCGCCTCCCCTTCTATGGTTGTCCCTTGTAGGGCTGGAACCGTTTTATCACCCGAAGTGATAAAGCCAGATGTCGTTGCTTGAATAGAGGCAATACTCATACAGCTCATTTCAATGTTCTCGTAAGAAGCCGTTTGCCACGCAGGATGCACCATTTGTTGCAGCAAAGAGACAAGTTGAGGATGCTGATCTGGCGTCACATGGTCAGCCTTCGTCGCGGCGAACAGTACTTTATCGATTTTTGGCGAGAACAAGCGGCGTAAGAAGCTACTCCGACCATAACGAAAACTGTGCATGATCTGCTCAAGTGCTTGGCGCATATCATAAAAAGCTTCATCACCCGCATTTAATGGTTGCAGGCAATCCACCAGCACAATTTGGCGATCAAATGTCGCAAAGTGGTGTTTATAGAATGCTTTCACGACCTTTTGTTGATATTCGTGAAAACGCGCTTCTAGCATCGCTAAATTGCTGCCTTTTACCGTTTTTCCTTCGGCCTCTAATCGACAGGGGAAAAATTGCAGAACAGGTGCGCCTGCAAGCTCTCCAGGCAAAACAAATCGTCCCGGCTGAACCCAGTGCAAGCCAGACGCTTTACACGCATGCAAATAATCGGTGTAAGCCTGTGAGACTCTCTCTAGCTTTTTCTCATTGACGTCCGCATTGAGGTCGACTTGGTCTAGCTCTTCTAGCCAAGCTTGAGCAAGCTCGCTACGTTGCCCTTTTAACGCTTCAAATTGCGTCTGCGACCATGTCGCAAAATCCATATCAAGTAGTGGTAAGTCCAATAACCACTCGCCCGGATAGTCGATGATGTCAACGTTCAGTACCGCCGTTTTACTCAGCAGTTTTTTGGTGGTTTTATTTGGCTTGTATTTTAGAGCCAGACGAATCTCACTGACGTCACGAGTCGGTACTGGCCATTGAGGCGGCGTTGCGTGAATTTGGTTCATCGCATCATCGTAAGCAAAACGCGGTACCATCATGTTGGCTTGAGGCTCACGCTTCGCGCCAATCAAGCGCTTATCACGCGCCGCTGTCAGCAGCGGCAAGTTGTCGTGTGTTGCTGTATGCAGTAATTGATTAACCAGAGAAGTAATAAAGGCGGTTTTACCCGCACGAGACAAGCCAGTCACTGCGATTCGCACGTTAGAATCCATTCCTCGGCTGATAAAGTCATTCACTTCTTGCGTTATTCTTTTCATACTTTTTATTTATCTCATCAATTCTTGCTACGCAGTGTAATTTTATCAACCTTAATCAAAGATGAACAAAGTATTCACGACAAAATTTACCTACATCAAAAACACAAAAGCCTCTGAGAATATCAGAGGCTTAGTGATTCTATCTGCGCTAGGGCAATCTAATCGTCTTCTATCAACTTGTAGATAACGAATAGGCAGACTTCTAGAATCAGCCACAACACACAAGTGATGGTGACGTATTTTTCATCGAAGATACTGATGCCGTGAAGAATCAAGTCGTAGCCAACAAAGCTACCGATCACAACAGCAAGAACTATTTGTAGAATTTGAATAAAACGAGGCATGCCGTCTCCTAATCATGGTCAGCATAACAGTGAGATTTGCTATGCCTATAAGTTTATATTTGATTATATAGACAAAAAGTGCAGCTTTCGCTGCACTTTTGTCAAATGTTTGCTAGGTAAATCAGCACTTTGTCACATTCTCCCAATTGAGACGTTCGAATGATGACCAAGTCTCTTACGCTTCCATCTCTTGGATTTTCACTTTCCAAGTGTCAGGACCGATCTGGTGAGCGTTCGTACCATTAGAATCGACGGCAACCGTTACAGGCATATCTTCGACTTCAAACTCGTAAATCGCTTCCATACCTAGGTCTTCGAATGCTACCACGCGAGCTTTCTTGATTGCTTTCGCGACAAGGTATGCTGCGCCGCCAACGGCCATGAGGTAAACCGCTTTGTGGTTCTTGATCGACTCAACCGTCGCAGGGCCACGTTCCGCTTTACCAATCATCCCCATGATGCCGGTTTCTTCTAACATCATGTCTGTGAACTTATCCATACGTGTTGAGGTTGTTGGGCCTGCAGGACCTACTGCCTCATCACCGACGGCATCAACAGGGCCAACGTAGTAAATGAACTTGCCTTTGAAATCAACACCAGCAGGTAGGCCTTCGCCACTTTCTAGCATGCCTTGAATGCGTTTATGCGCAGCATCACGACCGGTCAAGATTTTGCCTGACAGAAGAACCGTTTCACCAGTCTTCCACTCTTGGACCTCTTCTTTGGTTACTGTATCTAAGTTAACACGACGTGTATTTGCGCCCGCTTCCCAAGTAATGTCTGGCCAATCTTCTAGCTTCGGTGGCGTTAGCTCTGCTGGGCCATTGCCATCAAGCGTGAAGTGAACGTGGCGTGTTGCTGCACAGTTCGGGATCAAACACACTGGTTTTGAAGCCGCGTGCGTTGGCGCAGTTTTGATTTTTACATCAACAACAGTAGTCAAACCACCAAGGCCTTGTGCACCAATACCCAACTTGTTTACGCGATTGAAGATATCAAGGCGAAGCTCTTCTTCTGCGTTTTGAGGGCCACGGTCAATCAAGTCTTGAATATCGACGTGCCCCATCAGAGATTCTTTTGCCAATACCGCAGCTTTTTCAGCGGTACCGCCGATACCAATGCCGAGCATGCCCGGTGGACACCAACCTGCGCCCATTGCTGGTAGGGTTTTCTCTACCCATTCTGCAATGTCGTCAGATGGGTTTAACATCACCATCTTGGTTTTGTTTTCAGAGCCGCCGCCTTTCGCCGCGATTTGAATTTCGACTTTATCGCCTGGCACCATGTTAATGTGCACAACGGCTGGCGTGTTGTCTTTGGTATTGATTCGCTTACCTGCTGGGTCCATCAGAACCGAAGCACGCAATGGGTTATCCGGATTTGTGTACCCCTGTCGAACGCCCTCATCCACCATTTGCTGTACTGTCATGTCGGTTGAGTCCCATTGGACGCCCATACCGATGTTCACAAAACAGGTGACGATGCCGGTGTCTTGACAGATCGGTCGGTGACCTTCAGCAGACATACGGGAGTTAATTAAGATTTGCGCAATCGCGTCTTTCGCGGCTTGGCTCTCTTCTCGATGGTAGGCTTTTTCAAGGGCTTGAACAAAGTCTAGCGGGTGGTAGTAAGAAATATACTGTAGCGCATCAGCAACACTGCTGATGACATCCTGCGTGCGTATTACCGTCATTGCATGCCTCATTATTGTTATGCTTTGCTTCCATTATTGGCTGGCTTCTTTCGTGTTTATTGAGCTTATTGCTCTAAATGAGCTTCGTTTTATGTGAACAAATTGTCGAACGGCTGATATCGACACACGATTAGATGAAGTCGCCTTCCATATAGTAAAACCACCTCAAACCCTTGTATAGAGGTAGTTTGGCGCTATACCCAAATAACCCCCGTATACAAGTTCATAGCGGCGCCACTTAGAGAACTCAGTAAGTGAATCGTTGTAAAACACTTACGAAAGTTCAAACGCAAAGCTCTCTTAAAGCAGTGGCTTGCTCCCGAAGGGCGAGTTGCTTTGACTCGCATACAGTGTTGACGATTCTTGATTTAGACCCACTAAAAAATACGAATCGTCGTCGCGTATGCGAACCAAATCATTCTCGCTGAATCATGTATCTAGAGATTATTTGGGTATAGTGGCGTTTATGATACTCTTGCAGCCCATGACATGCCATGCAGTGAACGAACTCTTTGTCACAATTTAAACAAATGAACAACATGGATACGCAATTGCTTGATTTTAAGGCATTGGATTACGCCAACGACCTCGCTATTTCCCTATTTTCTCGTATCGAACAGCAGCCTTGGGCGATGCTTTTACGCTCCGCTTCTGAGACGCACATAGACAGCCGATTTGATGTATTGGTTGCCAATCCAATCGCAACGCTAGAGACCGTCGCTGGCGATACGCAAATCAAAACAGACACGCAAGAATTCGTCTCTCAAGATGACCCGTTCTCGCTGTTAGACGAGCTCCAACAACAGCTTTTGCCAAACCTTGAGTTGGGCGCAAAGTGGGATCTGCCGTTTGTCGGCGGTGCGCTGGGTTATTTCAGTTACGATCTAGGTCGCCGTGTTGAATCTATGCCAGAACTTGCAACCAAAGATCTTCAAACGCCAGACATGGCTGTTGGGTTGTATGAATGGGCATTGGTGGTAGACCACAAACTAGAAAAAGCGTGTGTTGTAGGCCAAAACATTGAACAAGCATGGCAGTGGCTTAATTCACAATCTCCAGCTAATGTTGAAGACTTCAAGCTGATTGGCGATTGGCAATCGAACATGACGCAAGCGTCTTACGCTTCACGTTTTGACCGTGTTCAAGAATACTTGTTGAGTGGCGACTGTTACCAAATCAACTTGGCGCAACGCTTTAATGCTTCTTATCAAGGAAGCGAGTGGCAAGCGTATTTAAAGCTGGAAGCAGCAAACCAAGCGCCCTTCTCAGCATTTATTCGTATGCCAAAATCTACGCTGTTGAGTATTTCTCCAGAACGATTCTTGGAACTGAAAGACAACGTTATCGAGACCAAACCAATCAAAGGCACTCGACCACGCGGTGCGGATACCCTTCAAGACCAAGCCAATGCGCAAGATTTACAAACCGCAGAGAAAGATCAGGCAGAAAACTTGATGATTGTGGACTTGCTGCGTAATGACATTGGGCGTGTTGCTTCTCCAGGTAGTGTCCATGTGCCAAAGTTGTTTGATATTGAGAGCTTCCCTGCCGTTCACCATTTGGTGAGTACCATTCGAGCCAATCTAGATCCGCAATATTCCGCGGCGGATTTGCTTCGAGCTTGCTTCCCAGGCGGTTCAATCACCGGAGCACCTAAAGTCCGTGCGATGCAAATCATTGAAGAACTAGAACCGCATCGTCGCAGCGCTTACTGTGGCAGTATTGGTTATATCTCACGCCATGGTCGTATGGATACCAGCATCACTATTCGAACGCTCGTTGCAGAAAACAACAAACTGTATGCATGGGCTGGCGGCGGTGTGGTGGCTGACAGTGATTGTGCCTCGGAATATCAAGAAACCTTAGACAAGCTTTCGAAAATTCTACCAGCACTAAAGTAAAAGTTAACGTGGAAGAAACTAAAAACGGCTCTGTTGTTCTTACAGAGCCGTTTGTTTTTATTCTACTAGCGCTATTCTTTGAGCCACTTACACATCACTTGTTCGATATCTGCCGCGGTGTAGGGCTTGGTAAGGATGTCATCCATACCAGATTCGATGCACTTTTTCCTTTCTTCTAACGTCGTCCCCGCTGTGAGTGCAATAATGGGATTGTTAAAGCCATCCTCTCTAAGGTGAACCGTGGCTTCATACCCATCCATCTCTGGCATTCGACAATCCATGAATATCAATTCGTAGTCTTTGTTTTTAACAGCCTCCAATGCCTCCAAGCCGTTATTTTTTAGATCGGGTGTGATATCGAGTTTTTTAAGCATTTGAGTGACGATGACCTGATTCATCCGAATATCATCTACAACTAAAATGTTTCTTCCTGCCAACTCAATTTGTCGACCGGTTGCCTCCGACCCGGCTAAATTTGCGGGCGCGTCTCCTCGTTTAAGCGGTACCACGACTTGGAACGTTGTCCCTTTGCGTGGCTCGCTGACATAGCTGATCTGTCCTTTCATCAGATCGACAAGGTTCTTACAAATCGCCAAACCTAAACCTGACCCTTCAAAACTGCGCTTTGTAGAGCGGTCTGCTTGAACAAAAGGATCAAACAACGCTTGTTGTGCTTCTAGCGGAATACCAATGCCGGTGTCTTCTATTTCAAAATGTGCAAAGCCATTGTTCCATTCGACACGCAGTACCACACCTCCGAGTTGAGTAAACTTAATCGCATTACCGATTAGGTTAACCAAGATCTGGGTAATCCGCTCAAAATCTCCGACCAAAAACTCAGGTATCCCGAGTTTCTTATCAATAGAGAAATGAATGCGCTTCTCGGCAGCTTTAGCCGCAAATACGCCAGTTAATGCATCCTCTAGCGCTTTCCAAGCGAAAACTTTATCGATGATTTCCATCATCCCAGCGTTCATCTTACTGAAGTCGAGCAAGTCGTTGATGATGACTCTAAGTAGGTCCCCAGAATGCGTAAGATTACTCAGATACTGTTGTTGCTCATCCCCAAGGGCGGTCTTACTCAGCAGATCGGCACTGCCGAGCACACCATTTAGCGGCGTTCTCAGCTCATGGTTGATCATGGCAACGAACTCTTTGGTCGCCTTCTCGGAGGCCTCGGCACGCTTACGCAGTTCAACCTCACGTTCTAAGCTCAAGTGACGGCTAATAACGCCATGAACCAAGTCTGAAACCAACACCATTTGCTTAGAAATAAACTCCTGTTCGACTTGATCAAGCGCAACAGAAAAGATCAACTCACCAAGAATATTGGCGTCTATTGTAATTGGGAGATAGAGAGCATTCCCGTTCCAACGCGGTTTATTGGCGATAGGCGCATCATGCGCTAACGCCAAATGTCCAAATTGATGCCGACGTAATGAGCTCAAACGCTCAGCTTCTAAATACAGGTAAGCCCCCGACACAACAGAGTTTGATGTCAGCTGTTCCAAGAAACTGGCAATCATGGTTTCATCGAAGGTGCTAGAAAGGAAAGTACGTCCGAACCTAATCAAGGTGGCATCGATTTGCTCTTCGAACTCAAATTTGCGCAGATCTTTCTCTGACTTCATCTCGAGCTTTTTTAGCGCCACACTTAACTGTTGGTTAGATTCATACAGTTCTAAACTCTTTTGCTCTAACAGTGATTCAGCGGCTTTACGCGACGCGACTTCTCGCTTGAGTTTCCTTTCTAATGAGGAATTTCCCGTCATATTTGGTTATTGAGCCTCCAGCCAAAAACGCACTTGGCTTCCATCTTCCGATTGATTCTGATGTTTAATTTCTATCGTTTCATTAAAGTGCTGAGCGCACCCTTGTATTAGACCGAAGCAAACATGAGCCATACAGCGCGCGCTTCGATAGTCAAACACCATTTCCGATTCTGTCTCACTGATAAAGTCAAACTGCGGAGGATTTGCATCGGGATAGAGTTTCTTCACTTCCACGTGAATGAAGTCCTCTACATGGCGCACGAATTGGAACGTCGTGCTGCACTGTTGCAGACTGGCGTGATTCGGAATCGATTTGAGTAGATTCTGGAAGACACACTCACCAAACACTTCTTGAAGCGTTTCAGGGGGAATATCAGACACTTTACTGAGATTAACGATCAACTTAACAAGGTCTCGATGATCATAACTGCCTACTGAGGTGTAAATACCTTCGTCGTTAGATAAATCCAAAACCTGATCGAGAACCTCAAGACCAAACTTCTCTTCCACTAACTCCATGAACTCCGTGAAAATGATTCCTTTCATCGTATTCAGCTAACCTTATAGTGACGTCTTAAAATAAAGAATGGTGTATAACGCTATAAGTTTCAAATTAATATAATACGAATCCATTCGTCAGCTGACTTCTTAAGGACTCCGATTTGGTCATTGATAAAACAACATTGTTGCAAAACTTCCAATTCCATTTACCGACAGGCTATCACCAAGAGTCTTTGGGCCGATTAGCACATTTGAAAGACACCTCACTTCGTGATGCCGCGGTGTTAATTGGCTTTGTTGAGAGAAAAGAAGGGATGCAAGTGATTTTGACCAAGCGAGCCGAACATTTACGACACCATCCTGGCCAAATTAGCTTCCCAGGGGGAAAATATGAGACTGAGGATCACACTCTTGTGAATACGGCACTGCGAGAAGCCGAAGAAGAAATTGGTATTCATGAAAAGCATATAAAGGTATTTGGTCAGCTGCCAAAGCTGCCAACGATTAGCCAATTTAATGTGACACCGTTTTTGGCCTTCATTTCTCCAGACTACACAACGCAAATTGACCCCAACGAAGTTGCCTCAGTTTTTGAAGTCCCAGCCAATCATATTTTAAACCCTGAAAAGCTGTACAGTTCAAAATTCAACCTAAGAAACACTAGTCATCGCGTCTTTGCCATCCCATATCAGCAGCATTTTATTTGGGGAATGACCGCACAGATCATCGAATCTATGCAAAAACACATCATTTCTAAGTAACTGCTTTATCAATATTAAGTTGACTTTAAAACCAAACATCATGTGCATCTATATTAATAAAAAGTTATTTTTCAAACATCAATTCACATTAGTTTAATTTGATTTTTATAAGGCAAACGCTTGCGGTGAGAAAAATTTATACAACAACCGCTTCAGATAAGTTTTTCTAATTTCACTCATTAGCAATTATCACGTGTAGCACGCCATTTTCGTGATAAAAAGCAGGTTTTTGACATATCATTCAATAAGCTCGAGCAATACATGATTTAGATCTAATTTTCCTAGTGCAAAATCTTGCAAAATTGCTCCCGACTTATTTCCTGTTCCCAAAATGAGTAACTCAAAAATGAATACAACTACTACTGCGGCTTCAACCGCACAATCGTCTAGTAAGTTTTCTTACAAAGACTTCACCTGGTGTTTGTCCCTATTTGGTACAGCAGTAGGTGCAGGTGTACTTTTCCTTCCAATTAAAGCAGGTGCTGGCGGTTTCTGGCCATTAGTTATCCTTGCTCTAATCGCGGCACCAATGACTTGGTTCGCACACAAATCTCTCGCTCGTTTCGTACTTTCTGCGAAAAACCCTGAAGCTGATATCACTGACACAGTAGAAGAGCACTTCGGTAAGACAGGCGCAAACCTTATTACTTTTGCATACTTCTTCGCTATCTACCCTATCGTACTTATCTACGGTGTTGGTATCACAAACACGGTTGACTCTTTCCTAGTTAACCAAATGGGTATGGAATCTATTCCTCGCTGGCTACTTTCTGGCGCGTTAATCGCTGCGATGACTGCGGGTGTAGTATTCGGTAAAGAGCTAATGCTGAAAGCAACATCAGCAATGGTTTACCCTCTAGTATTTGTCCTACTAGCACTGTCTTTCTACCTAATTCCTGATTGGAATACATCAATGATGGAAGTGTCTCCAAACTGGGGCGAAATGCCTTCAATCGTTTGGCTAGCAATTCCAATCATCGTATTCTCATTCAACCACAGCCCAATCATCTCTCAGTTCTCTAAAGAACAACGTCGTGTGTACGGTGATGACGCAGTTAAGAAGACTGACTCTATCACTGGCGGCGCAGCGATGATGCTGATGGGCTTTGTAATGTTCTTCGTATTCTCTGTAGTGCTTTCTCTATCTCCAGAGCAACTAGCAACTGCGCAAGAGCAAAACATCTCAGTTCTTTCTTACCTAGCGAACGTTCACGAATCACCACTGATCTCTTACATGGGCCCATTGGTTGCATTCGCAGCAATCACTTCTAGCTACTTCGGTCACTTCCTAGGTGCTCACGAAGGTCTAGTAGGTCTAATCAAGTCTCGCTCTGAATCTCCTAAGAGCAAGATTGAAAAAGCGTCTCTTATCTTCATCGTTGTGACGACTTGGATTGTTGCTATCGTTAACCCAAGCATCCTAGGCATGATTGAAACGATGGGTGCACCAATGATTGCAGCTATCCTATTCTTGATGCCTGTATTCGCGATGCAGAAAGTGCCAGCAATGGCGAAGTACAAAACTTCAGCACCTGTACAGATTTTCACAGCAATCTGTGGTCTTGCGGCAATTAGTTCTGTAATCTACGGCGCTCTTTAATCACTGCTCTTTTATAAAGCATGATTAATCCAAGAATATAACGATAATAAAAAGCCTCCCAACTCCCCTTGGGAGGCTTTGTTCTGAGGTAATCGATATGATTAGTGTTTTTGATATCTATAAGATCGGTGTTGGTCCTTCAAGCTCACATACTGTAGGTCCAATGAAAGCGGGTAAAGAGTTTATTGATGACCTTCGTGCGATGGGAAAACTGCGCGACATCACTAAAATCACCGTTGACGTTTATGGTTCACTATCACTGACAGGGAAAGGTCACCACACGGATATCGCCATCATCATGGGTCTTGCAGGCAACTCCCCTGAGAAAGTTGATATCGACTCTATTCCGGGCTTCATCGCTCGAGTAGAAGAAACTGAACGCCTTCCTGTTGGCATGCACTGTCACACAGTATCGTTCCCGAAAGACGGTGGTATGAACTTCCATACTACTAACCTTGAGCTACATGAAAACGGCATGCAGATCCACGCGTGGATCGAAGACGAAAAAGTGTACTCAAAGACTTACTACTCTATCGGTGGCGGCTTCATCGTTGATGAAGAAAACTTCGGTAAAGAGATTGAGAACCCAATCAAGGTTCCTTACGAATACACGACAGCAGAAGAGCTCGTTAACCAGTGTAAAGAAAGTGGTCTTTCTATTAGTGCACTTGTGATGAAAAACGAACACTCTCTTCACTCTGATGAAGAAACTCGTACATACTTCGCGAACATCTGGCGCACCATGCGCGAATGTATGGATCGTGGTATGAACGAAGAAGGTATTCTGCCTGGTCCACTACGCGTACCTCGTCGTGCAGCAGCACTTCGTCAGCAACTGCTTACTTCTGAAAAAACAACAAACGATCCAATGTCGGTTGTTGACTGGGTAAACATGTTCGCTTTCGCAGTAAACGAAGAGAACGCAGCAGGTGGTCGTGTTGTGACAGCACCAACAAACGGCGCATGTGGCATCATCCCTGCGGTACTGGCTTACTACGACAAGTTCATCCAAACCGTGACTGAAAAAGATTACATCCGTTACTTCGCCGCTTCTGGCGCGATCGGTGGTCTTTACAAACGCAACGCGTCTATCTCTGGCGCAGAAGTAGGCTGTCAGGGTGAAGTTGGCGTGGCATGTTCTATGGCAGCAGCAGGCCTTGCTGAGCTTATGGGTGGTAGCCCTGAGCAAGTATGTATGGCTGCAGAAATCGCAATGGAGCACAACCTAGGTCTAACGTGTGACCCTGTTGCAGGTCAGGTACAGGTTCCGTGTATCGAGCGTAACGGTATCGCGGCAGTAAAAGCGATCAACTCAACTCGTATGGCACTGCGTCGCTCATCTGCACCGACAGTTTCTCTAGATAAGGTTATCGAAACTATGCTAGAGACTGGTAAAGACATGAACGCAAAATACCGTGAGACATCTCAAGGCGGCCTAGCAGTAAAAGTTATCTGCTAATCTCCCAACCTCTCCCATCAGAAGCCCGAGCAACTCGCTCGGGCTTTTTTTCGCCTAAAGATCTTTCCCCATGTAAAATCTCTCTGGATTGAGCTTTATAAAAAAATCTAAAATTGTCACTATATCCAGAAGTTTAGGATATGCCCGTAGAAGGTCACATACCTGCTATCTCAATATTGATAACGTATTCAAAAATTAATCCTGGAGCGCTTTAACACATGATTAGGTTTGAACTTGGAAACCAAATCTGCGTTTGCTTGTCCGAAAAAGAACTTTCATTACAGCTCAATAACTCCATCCACTCTTCTATTCCCGTAAGCAGAATCGAATACTTAATCCTTAGCACCATTGCCGCTTTTGGGAGCTTAAACGCGCCTATTAGCCAGAGGAAAATCGAAAAGAAGTTGTCAGCGCAACATCACTTGATGTTGCCGGAAAATGGATTTAAGAACGCTGTTGCGTCCATAAGGAAAAAGTTCAGGCAACTAACAAAGAATCATATAGAGACCCAAAAGTCTCTCATCGAAAACATTCACCGAAAGGGATATTTTGTGCCATACGATAGCCAACACGCACAAAAAGATGGGCTTCTTCAACAAGCGAGAATCCACCAGCAAGCCGTTCATAGCGTAAGAATGGCCGCTGCTATTTGCTTACGTAGTAGAGCGCTATACCTGAATTTGTTGTGCTTTATTGGCTTTACCATCGCGCTGTATATTGCCATTTGTTTTTACAGCATCGGGACGATTGTTAAGCAAAACTATTTTGATGATGCAATGAACTTCGCACAAGATCTCGCCCAACAGAGTTGTTTTGGGCATGAAGACCAATTAAAAGGCTTATTTGATAATGTTCAATTAGTCGAGTCAGCATTGATGATCGACAGGCACAACATTCGTTGTCTAGTCACGCCAGAAGCAGTGGTCCCAGTGAACAAAAAAGACAGAGAAAGCTGGTTAAACAACGAAAACTACACAACCCATTCGTTTATATTTAACGGTGCACAAGTCCTCGTCAGAGTAAAAAACGTGAATGTATCGAATAGCTTTGAGAGCCATATGTCTCGCATGTTTTTGTCTGGCATGAAAGTGTGTACCAATACTGGCACAGCGCTAGAAATTGGTGATACCAACGGGCAATCGTTCTTGTATAACGTCAACGAAAACGGTTACAAAGAGGTGTATTACGTAAAAGGGCCTATTAGTAGCATCCTTGTTTTGAGCTTTATTCTAATGCTTGCCTTTAGACATAACAAACTTCGCTCATTAGCCACTTACCTTTGGGCTATCCGTCAGTTCAATCTCAAACTTGAACCTATCCACAACACATCAAATCGACAGAATATCCACTATGAAGTCCTATCGCGCTTTAAGGTTAAAAACACTCAAAAGTTTATTGAGTCATTAATCGCCAATGGATTTCTAATCAATCATACCTTATTGGTCATCAGGCTCGTGTATGGCAAATCAAAATCCTTACTCGCTCCTCTGAGTATCAACGTGTGCCCTTCTCTACTGGAGAAACGTAATTTCACACGCCTGTATCGCTTATTGGCTCAATTGGACTGTTCACTTCTGACGATTGAAATCACAGAAAATGCGTCGATGTACTATACGCAGGAGATCTTCAATAACATCAACAAGCTCAAAGCCATCGGGTGCAAAATCAGCATTGATGATTTCGGGACTGGTAACAACAATGTCGAGCTCATCAGTCAAATTACACCAAGTTATCTCAAGATTGACCGTTTGTTTGTTATCAACCTGAAGCAAGACGACAAAAAAGTAGAAACGTTACGTCAGCTTATTGCGATGGGACACACATACCACTGTGCAGTCATCGTGGAAGGTGTGGAGACCGCAGAATGTGCCCATTTACTAACCACACTTGGTGCGCACATTCATCAAGGCTTTTATTATCCGCTTTGCCGCTAGCGACCTCTATTTAATAGCAAAATCCACACAGAACCAGATTGCGTCCTTTTAATGTCCACAACTATAATGGCGGTATTGTGTTTACCGCCTCTGAACAGATTCAGACCATGATCGCCATTAAACCTGCCAAGCTGAAAGATTTTGCCAGCTTGATGCAACTGGAAGTGCAAGAAGATCAAAAAGGATTTTTTAAGCCATTTGAACAGGCTTACCAGCAACGTAGTAAGTCAGAGGTGTTTTATACCATCTTTCATGACTATCTTATTGTCGGATATTTAGTGATAGACAAAGCCTTCGCCCAACACGCTCCCTTCGCCAAACGCCATGAATTGGGTTTAAGCTATCTTATGGTCGATAAGCGCTTTCAACAGCAAGGAATTGGAAAAGCAACGCTACAAAAACTGATGATCTATGGCTACGCGATTGACACTGAAAGCAGCTCTGTGTGTGCGACAGTATCTAGTAGTAATGACATTGGAATTAGATTGTTTGAATCGGCAGGGTTCGATAACACCCAAAAGACAATTTATGAAGAGAGTGGAAAGGCGCTGATCTTGCGTCATTCTCTGAACTGATAGATTAGGCATCGATGTTATTTATGTTGTAAAGGCAGGGTAATTAGCACACCTGCCTTCCTCTCAAAATCATACCGTTACGACTTCAGCTTGCCAGCCGTAACCGGTGTACTCCTTTGCTAACTCTTCTGCAACAAACGCAGACACCACTACTTCAACCCATTTACCATACGCCCCTGCACGGTAGCGAAGCTTCATCATTTTCATTGTTACCCCTCCGGATGGCGATAAAATTAGCCAAATTTGAAACAGCTGCTCGCCAAAAACCTATACTTAAAGTCTGTGTATCTGCCTATAAAGGTGTAATATTTAGGTTTAGAATAGATCTTCCCCCACCCATTCACCAAATAGGAAGCATGTGCGTTATTCCAAGAAGTTCGAAATAAAGCACCGACATTTTGCAAAATCTGATAGTCAGAATGTAGAGTAAAATTACTGCATTTATAAAATTCATTCCGTACGAGTCGTTTTAATGGACAGTGAGATAGGTAAGACAATAGAAGCTGAAACTTTTGAAGCGCTTATGATGAGGCAAGCAACATCACTTACCTCCTCTGAAGCAGACAAGTGCGAAGTCAAACTTCGCGAATTCATGACGGAAGCCATGAACTGGTTCGAAATCGATCGAATGACCATGTTTCCCAACTCAATGCTGTTTTTCAACCAAGGGAAAACGCTTGCTGTCGCACGTCCACCACATAAAGTCGTCACAGCAGAGCAAGTCGGCATAGAAGACGCCGAGAGGTACCTTCGTCTTATCGGTAACTCGGAACAAACTCAGATTTTCAACCGAGCTTCGCTTGAAAGTAGTGATGTGGCATTACTAAGAATGCTGGCAGCACAAGGCGCATGTTGCCATTACACCATCCCACTGAGTCAGTTTGGTCAACGCTGGGGTGGCGTTTCATTTACTATTTTTGGCGAAAATCGTTGTGGTTTGAATGAAGCCCAATTGAATCAAGTCACATTTCTTTCGCAAGTTTGGCTTTCTTATTGGCAGCACTCTAAGTTGCATCGCAGCTTACACAAGCCAGACATGAAGACGAGTAATGAGAACAACAAAATGTTAAGACTAAGTCGTCGTCAATGTGATGTCCTCGGGCACATAGCCAACGGCTTGTCTGCAAAACAAATCGCGATAGCGCTTAATTTGAGTCCACGAACTATTGAATCTCACAAATACCGGTTGATGGACATGCTGGAATTAGAAACTCATTCTGAGTTAGTCCAATTCGCCCTACGAAACGGAATTGGGTACTGACCTCTTTTGTCTCTGATTTCAGGCTAACAAAAGAAAAAGGCAAGCCGATTAGCTTGCCTTTATTGTCTGTGTACAGAACGAAATTATTCGCCTTTGTAGATACAACCTGCGGTACAAGTTTCTTTGATCTCAACTTTACTCAGTAGCGACAAACTTGGCTTAAGCTCTTGCCAAATCCACTTCGCGAGTACTTCACTTGTTGGGTTTTCTAGACCTTCGATATCATTCAAGTAGTAATGATCCAAACGATCGTAAGTTGGTTTGAATGCCGCTTTGATTTCTGAAAAATCAATCACCCAACCTGTATGTGGGTCAACTTCACCCTCTACATAAAGACGAACTAAGAAAGAGTGTCCGTGCAAACGACCACACTTGTGACCTTCCGGTACGTGCGGCAAGTGATGTGCTGCTTCGAACATAAACTCTTTGTATAATTCTGTTTTCATCTTGATTCTCAGGCTTTAAAAAGACACGCAATACTAAGGAATTCACCCTTTAATGACAACCTTTATCAATAACATGAGAAAGAGGAAAACGATTCATTGATTCAGAATGATTAACTGATAAAAAACGGCAACCTCCAAGCATCTTGAAGATTGCCAAATCTGGAGATTCCAGAAAAATGGTTAGGAAAATGAAGTAGGGTCATACATACCCCAAACTTCCCTACTTTGACGACTCTAAGAGTACAAAAAGAGATTACACGACCTCGGGTTAACAACCGGTTAAACAAGAAAGAATAATTGAAATTTAGGCCCCCCCTTCGTCTAAAAATTGGCGCAGCGCCAATCCATTGATTACACCCTACTTACATCACATTTACATAACCCTACGTTGTTTAGGGTCACATTCATTCGCCCTATCCATCGCTCATACCACGCTAAGCCCTTAATATTGTGGAATTCGTTCCAATTACACTTATAAAAATATGCGCTCAACGATTACCTTCAAACTGTTACTGGCACTGATAGTTGTCTTCACTTGCGTGTTAGCTGCATCGACTGGCTATCAATACTTTCAACAAAAAACACTTATTAATGACGTGCTGAGTGAACAACTACACGATAAGGCAAGCAACTACTTCGATAGCCTAAATATGATGATGCTCACCGGTACGATGTCGCAAAAAGAAACCCTACGACAAAAAGCGCTCGCTCAAGAAGGCATAGAGCAAGTGCGCGTACTTCGTGCTGATGCAGTCTCTAAATTTTACGGCGCTGGCGATGCGAATCAAAAACCGATAGATGACATTGACCAGAGAGCATTAAACGGTGAGTTGGTGATTGAGCCTTTCAGTGCGGATTGGGGGAAAGGGTTGGTGGTTGCACTGCCTATGAAATCAAGCGAAAACTATCGTGGTACGAATTGTGTGTCTTGCCATATTGCCCCAGAAGGCGAAGTGTTAGGTACAATCCGCTTGGAATACAACATGAGCCATGTGAATTCTCTTATCAATAAACAAGCCATGTTTGCGATGGGTATCATGTCAGTTATCGCGTTTGTGGGCTTTTTAATTACCATGGGATTGATTCGTAGAATCATCGTTAGACCAATACAAATGACGTCGCGTTTTATGTCGAATGTCAGTGCGAGCAAGGATCTATCCATACGTTTAGAGCATAAGCAAAAAGACGAAGTTGGACAGTTATCGGATTCTATCAATTCCTTTATGGATACGGTCTCACAAAGCTTGGACAAAGTTCAGGAAACATCGCATTCACTGGCAGGGTCAGCCGGACGCTTAACCGACGTTGCTCAATCTACCGATGAAGCGGCAGACAACCAGCAAGTAGAAACCAATGAAGTGCAAACCAATATCACTGACATGCTGCAACAACAAAGTGTCGTAGAACAAGCGACCGTTGATGCAACAACGTTGGTCAACCATACCGTTGATGTCGCAACCGCCAGTGCAAGTCAAGCGCACCATGTAAGTGAAGACATCAAGAACCTAGTGACCGATATCGACAAGGTGCGCGAGAAGATCACAACATTGAATCAACAAACCGCAGAAGTATCATCCATCCTGGGTGTCATCAAAGGTATTGCGGAACAAACCAACCTACTTGCTCTCAATGCCGCAATTGAAGCAGCTCGTGCAGGTGACCAAGGCCGTGGATTTGCGGTTGTCGCAGATGAAGTCCGTAACCTTGCTTCTCGGACAGCGCAAGCGACCAGCAATATAGAAAGCATCATCGTGCAATTTCAACAAGGCAGTGAAGAGTCGCTCACTTCGGTCGATAATGTGTGCCAGTTTGCTCATCAGCGTTCCGTCGATGTCGAAGCGCTCTCCGAAACCATGCGCGATGTAGTAGACGAAATGCATCAAGTTTTGAGACATGCAGAAAACATTCAACATCAAACACAAACTACGTCAGAGGTGAGCAAACACATTCAGTTGAAAGTCGACACCATCACAAGACACGCGAATGAAACTTCGCAATCTGCATCTCACACACGTGACATCAGCGTTGATTTGGAGCAGCTTTCGGAACGTCTAGAGCTATTACTTAACCAATTTACGCTGTCTGAGGAACAAAGGGCGAGTAAATAAGAAATTTCTCCCCTCCAAATTGAATATAAAGGTTGAAGCTGACGAATTGACAGGTAATATGTCCCGATGAATCTGTAAAATTCTATCCAATTCAACGCTTCGCTCGTTTTTTAAACAAAGCCGTTTAAAGCAAGCAATGTAGTAAGTGTTGAGTTGAATTTTTACCTCAATGGAGAATATTTCAAACATGACTTACGCGCCTGTATCAGACGTTTTGAAAGGTCAGCTAGCAGTAGACAGTGAAGTAACTGTTCGTGGCTGGATCCGTTCACGTCGTGATTCCAAAGCTGGAATCTCTTTCCTTGCCATTTATGACGGCTCTTGTTTCGACCCGATTCAGGCCGTGGTCCCTAATAATCTTAATAATTACGACGACGAAGTACTTAAGCTAACCACTGGCTGCTCTGTTGAAGTAACTGGTAAGATTGTTGCCTCTCCTGCGAAAGGCCAAGACTTCGAACTAGCCGCTACTAACGTTAAAGTAGTTGGTTGGGTTGAAGATGCTGACACTTACCCAATGGCAAAAACTCGTCACTCTATCGAGTACCTACGTGAAGTGGCGCACCTACGTCCGCGCACAAACGTAATCGGTGCGGTAGCACGTGTACGTAACTGCCTATCTCAAGCAATCCACCGCTTCTACCATGAGCAAGGTTACTTTTGGGTATCTGCGCCGTTGATTACAGCTTCAGATGCAGAAGGTGCTGGTGAAATGTTCCGCGTATCTACGCTAGACATGGAAAACCTACCTCGTACTGACGCTGGTAAAGTGGACTACAACGAAGACTTCTTCGGTAAAGAGACGTTCCTAACCGTATCTGGCCAGCTAAACGCAGAAGCTTACGCTTGTGCACTAAGTAAAGTTTACACGTTCGGTCCAACTTTCCGCGCTGAAAACTCAAACACCAGCCGCCACCTAGCGGAATTCTGGATGGTTGAACCTGAAGTTGCGTTCGCAGAACTGGATGACGTAGCGAAACTGGCTGAAGACATGCTGAAATTCGTGTTCAAAGCGGTTCTTGCTGAGTGTCGTGATGACCTTGAGTTCTTTGCTCAACGCATCGACAAAGAAGCAATCACTCGTCTAGAGCAATTCGTATCTTCTGACTTTGCACAAGTAGACTACACTGACGCAATCCAGATCCTTCTTGATTCAGGTCGTGAATTCGAATTCCCAGTTGAATGGGGTATCGATATGTCTTCTGAGCACGAGCGTTTCCTTGCGGAAGAGCACTTCAAAGCGCCAGTAATCGTGAAGAACTACCCGAAAGACATCAAAGCATTCTACATGCGTGCTAACGATGACGGTAAGACGGTAGCTGCAATGGACGTACTAGCACCGGGCATCGGTGAAATCATCGGTGGTTCTCAGCGTGAAGAACGTTTAGACATCCTAGACGAGCGCATGCGTGAAGTGGGTATCGACCCAGAACACATGAGCTGGTACCGTGACCTACGTAAATACGGCACAGTGCCACACGCTGGCTTTGGTCTAGGCTTTGAGCGTTTAGTATCTTACGTGACTGGTATGGGCAACGTACGTGACGTTATCCCGTTCCCACGTACTCCTCGCTCTGCGAACTTCTAATCACCAAGAGTGATACAGAATGAAAAAGACCTCCCTTGTGGAGGTCTTTTATTTTGTCGCGGATCTCACAGATAGGTTCCGTTGCCAACTACTATAAATTCAACTTAACGCTCATCACACTGGCTGATTCTGTCACTGTCGGGTTGTTGTTCTCGTCATTGACAACCGTATGCTGATAAACACCACCAATCAAAATAGGTTTTTCAATCTCTTTTTGTTTGATCAACAATGATGTACTAATTTGATTTGTTGCATGCTGAGTCTTACTAGACTTAATTACCGAGACATCTAACCGGTAGTCAGGGTGAAGTTTCCTTACCAAGCCAGATAAATCGATACGCTCTTTATCATTATCGACATGAGCCTCGAAATGATTGTCGGCTTGTATCTCCGCAGTCACTTTTGAGTGATCATAGACTAGGGTAACCGACTTAGGTTCTACATCTTGTTTCGCTGAGCACCCAAAGGCGATCATAGATAACGCAAGCAACCATGCACTCTTCATTCTCTCTTCCTAAATTTTTCATGATTTTACTGCTCTCCATCCCCTTCTCTATCTGCATGTTCTGCGTACTTAACGCCCAACACACATAAGCCAAACATAATGAAAGGGATCACGGCCGCAGTGTACTCTGTCCAAGCCATATGCGAGAAAGACTTCGCCAAAATAAGGTGCGCAAATACCAACAGAAATGCGCTAAAAATAGCAACGGCTATCAATCTTACTTCATGTTTTACCAACTGTTTTTTCATTGTCACTCCAACATTGCAATTACTCTACAATCGATTGAAGCACATGACCGGTAAACCACTTTAGTACAGTTAGGCCCAAAAAACGTTAAACAGTTCCTTTAGTGAAGTAAGTCACCCAATTTGCATATAGCCTGTTTTAGGTTTTCATCAACAGGCAGGGAGGTGTTCAGCCTTAGATAGTCTTGATACTGGTCATCAACAGAGAAAAGCTTGCCATACGCCACCGTCACGTTATCAGAGATTAGAGCTTGGTAAATGGCCTTACCATTCAAACTTGGAGGTAATTTAAGCCACAAGAAGTACCCGCCTTGAGGAAGACAATAGTCAACGGATTTAGGTAAGTATTTATCTATTAAAGCCACAAACCTTGTTTGGCGTAACTGTAATTCTTTGCGCAGCTTTCTAAGATGATTGTCATAGCTGTCATTTTGCAGATAGTGCGCCACGCCTTGTTGAATAGGAGCACTGCCCGACAAGGTCGACATGAGTTGAAGTTTTTGAATCGGCTCGTTAAAGCGTTTATTTACTACCCAACCTAACCGATAACCAGGGCATAAGCTTTTCGAAAATGAACCGCAATGCAGCACTCGCTCCTGAGTATCAAACGATTTTAAAGGCGCAGGTTTCGTCTCTGAAAAATACAACTCTGAATAAACATCATCCTCTACTACATACACATCGTAACGATTTGCCAACTCAACGATTCCTTGCTTTTGCAAGTCATTAAGGGAAGTTCCGGTCGGATTATGGAAATTGGTCATTAGCCAACAAGCACGCACATCATGATTGGCAAACACAGCCTCTATTTGCTCAAGCGAATGACCATCCTTAGCATCCACACGGACTGTTATCGCGTTTAAGCCCAATCGCTCGATCGCTTGAAGAGCCCCATAGAAAGTCGGAGTTTCAATTACAACCGTATCACCAGGTCGAGTCACTGCTTGAAGACTCAAATTTAACGCTTCCATCGCGCCAGAGGTAATGACAATATCGTCATGACTCAACACAAGTCCCTGCTGAATATAACGCTGTGCAATTAAACGGCGTAACGATTCACTGCCTGGAGGAAGATTATCAAGTAGTGTCTCTGGCCCCATTTTGCGGCCTGAACTGGCTAGGTTGCGGTTAAGCGCATCCAGAGGAAACAACGTCGGATCAGGAAATGCCGATCCAAGCTTAATACTCTCTGGCGCAGACTGGTGTTTAAGGAACTCATACAACTCATCGTTTACCGAAGTGCGATAGAGACTCTTATCTAGGTCATTCGGTTCTAAACGTTCCAGTTCCGCCGTAACAAAATAGCCAGACTGAGGTTTAGCGCTCACCCAACCTTGCGCCTCTAGCAGTTGATACGCCTGTAAGACCGTCCCTGCACTAACATTGTGATTGCGGCTGGTGACACGCACTGAAGGGAGCTTCTCCCCTGCTCTCCATGTATTTTGCTGAATTTGAATTTTGAACAATTCAGCGAGTTGGCGGTATCGGTTCATGTTTCCCTCATTCATCACTACCGAGGCACCTTAGCATACTTCACGCCCGCAATCCGATATCACCACTATCAAAGTCGTAACGTAATTAATCAACCTTAGTGATACCAATTCGCTATACGAAATGAGAATTTATGTTCCATACTTTCAAAGGCATGAAAATCAACACGGGAGGAAATGATGAAAATGTTTACGATGGATGACCTCTCATACCGAGGTGTACACCAAGGCGTTCATAGCTGGGATCACCCAGAAGGAAGTAACCCATATTATTGGCATCCAGATTGGCTACATATTGCAGAAGATGCACTCGGAGTCCACCCAAAAGCGGACTTAGACGTTCCAATTGGTGAAACGGCGACTGAAGAACACGCTAAAGCGGCTATCATCAAGCATCTGAATGGTCAGTAAACCGAGCTAAGCACCTAATTTAAATAGGGTTACTATCAGAAAAAGTACGTTAACTGACCTGAATGAGAGCTGTGCAGCGGAATCGATTATTTATCAACAAGATTAATAGATAGTTGTCACATTATTTTCGATGACATCTGTTACATTTATAGAGTAATGGTGATGCACACCTCAACTCATGACTATGAGAGACGATAATAATGACTAAGTACAACGAAAACGACATCCAATACAAAGGCGAAACCAACGGTGTTCATGCATGGAGCACACCATCAGGTCAACCTTATTACTGGCACCCAGATTGGTTGCACGTGGCTGAAGACGCAACGGGTTCTCACCCTAAGCAAAAAATTGAAGTTGAAACATCAGAAGCGCCGACTGAAAAACATGCGTTAAAAGCTATTCTAAAACACATGAATGACTGGGCAACAGGCAAACTGTCTTCTAACCCAGACATCGAAACCAACGCTGTAGAATCAGAAATGAATCTGAAGAAGTAAACTTAGCGATTCCTGATAGAGCCCCGCATGGACGGGGCTTTTTTTGTAACCGCGGCAAAAATCATTAACAGTTCAACTAAGGTAATAGACGACGTATGTTCTCTAAGTGCGTCAGTATTTCTTGCTTGTCATAAAGCGTGTCCGCCTTTGCTGATGTGCTTTGTCGTTCAACCAAGCTGATTGGCAATACTTCTGACACAACGCCTTGCCCTTTTTCCATCTGACTCAGTACTAACTTGACCGCCCTACGTCCAAGTTCATTGAAATCTTGCTTAATCGTTGTCAGAGGGGGTGAGAAAAACTGGCTGTCTTGAATGCCATCGAACCCAACCACAGAGACGGTTTTAGGTACATTAATACCCGCCTCCGAAAGCGCGCATAACACGCCAAGCGCCATCTGATCATTCGCCACCAATACAGCATCAAAAGGCACACCTTTTAACACGGCGTCTTTAATAGCGTTGTAGCCACTGGCTGCTTGCCAATCTCCCTCATAGTATGCCGCTTGCACCAATTCATGTTGCTGAATCTGTGATTGCCATTCTTGGTAACGAATCTGAGAAGCCGTAGATGCCTTGGGGCCAGAAATACACACGAAGGATTCGCGCTTATGTTCGATCAAGTGAGAGATCGCTAAATTTGCCCCAGCTTTATGGTCACAACTGAGAGAATTGACGGGCGTCCCCTCGGGTACATCAATAAAAACCAGCGTGAGCTGACTGAACTGCTCCACAAGGTTTTCTGCCATCTCTCTGGTTACTGGGGCGTTGATGATAATGGCATCAACTTGCTGGGCAATGAGCTCTCGGATTGCACTACGGAATTCCTCAATGGAGTTGTCACCTAACACTGCCAGCGCCGTCGCGTAATCCATCTCATGCGCTTGATTGCGAACGCCATTAGCAATAAGAGCAACACCGTGCAGTGAGATATCCAAAGAGACAATACCGATGATCCGCGACTTCGCTCGGCTCAACATTTGTGCCCCTTTGTTCGGCACATAGCCAAGCTTTTTGATTGCGTCGTTGACTCGCTTTCGTGTTTCTTCTGCGACGTTATCCGCGCCGTTGGTTACGCGCGACACGGTTTGCGTCGATACTCCAGCTAACCGTGCAACATCTTTAAACGTAACTGCCACTGCGTTCTCCTATTCTGATTTACTGTTCACTCTACCAAATTCATTCGAATGTTCTCGTGAACAATGTCGTAAAAAACATGAAAAAATGTTCCCGAAAACAGCAGATCTAGCACACAAAACCACGTTCTAAAACCTGTTCAAAGTCACATTTAGACGGCTATTCAATCGAAATAAAACCAAACAAGCGCATGATTATTTGCAGATTAAATGTTTGCGAAAACAGAGAAACAACATGCAAAAAATTGTTCACTTAAAATCCAAGAATCACAGCATGATCATTAAAGTGGATCGTGTTCCTGAAATCCTTCATTGGGGCGCAAAAATCGCGCAAATCGATCCCGATTTAATGCTCTCAACCGAGCGTCCTATCTCTCAGGCTCGTCTTGATGTCGACGTACCCTTATCACTTTGCCCTGAGTTGGGTAGCGGTCACTTTAATGCGCCTGGGATTGAAGGGCATCGCAATGGCGAAGACTGGGCTCCCGTGTTCACAACCACATCCATTGAGCACGATGACAACAGCGCGACATTTACTCTGCAAGATGACATTGCTGGTCTTGAATTATTGATTGAGCTACAACTGGACTTTAACAGTGATGTGGTACAGAAACGCATCACCGTGAAAAACACGACTGCCGGTGAGTATTGCTTGGGTAAGCTCTCCTCTACCCTGCCACTTCCTAACCATGCAAACGAGCTGATGACGTTCCACGGGCGTTGGTGTCATGAGTTTCAAACTCAGCGTTTGAGCTTTGAGCATGGTGGCTTTATGCAAGAAAACCGTCGCGGTCGCACCTCTCACGAAAACTTCCCAGGTTTGTTCGCGGGCACTAATGGCTTTAGTGAGCAATTGGGGCAAGTTTGGGGCTTCCATCTTGGTTGGAGTGGTAACCACCAACTTCGTGCCGATGTTCGCAGTGACGGTCGTCGCTTTGTTCAAGCTGGTGAACTGCTACTGTCTGGTGAAAAGCGTCTACAAAGCGGTGAAACCTACCAATCACCATGGCTTTACGCGACATACAGTAACTCGGGTTTGAATGGAATATCAGAGCGATTCCACGAATTTGTTCGTGCCAATATTATTCAATTTCCAAACAACAAACCTCGCCCTGTTCACTTAAACACATGGGAAGGCATCTACTTCGAGCACAAACCTGAATACATCATGCAGATGGCAACCGAAGCTGCTGAGATGGGTGTCGAGCGCTTCATCATTGACGATGGTTGGTTCATTGGTCGTGATGGCGAACGCGCTGCGCTCGGTGACTGGTACTTGGATGAAACGAAGTACCCGAATGGTCTTGAGCCTGTCATCGAGCACGTAAACAGCAAAGGCATGGAGTTTGGTCTTTGGGTAGAGCCAGAGATGGTCAGCCAAGACTCAAACCTATATCGCCAACATCCAAATTGGGTATTGAGTCTGCAAGGCTACCACCAGCCTTCAGGTCGCTGGCAATACGTGTTGGATTTGCAAAATCAAGATTGCTTCAGCTACCTGTTTGAGCGTTTGAATGGCTTGCTGACTCGCTACAACATTGGTTACCTCAAGTGGGACATGAACCGTGAATTGGTTCAACCAGGGCATCAAGGTAAACCTGCTGTGCATGGTCAAACGAAAGCGCTTTACCGCTTGCTAGACGAGCTTCAAGCAGCACACCCTGCGGTTGAAATTGAGTCTTGTTCATCGGGTGGTGGTCGTATTGATTTTGAAATCCTTAAACGCACTCACCGTTTCTGGGCTTCTGATTGTAACGATGCGCTGGAACGTCAAGCGATTCAACGTGGTATGAGCTACTTCTTCCCACCTGAAGTCATGGGCGCTCACATTGGTCCTGCAGAGTGTCACTCAACCAATCGTCGCCATGCGATCAACATGCGTGGCGTGACGGCGTTAAGTGGTCACATGGGTGTGGAGCTCGATCCAGTAAAAGAAAGCGCGGAAGAAAAACAAGCGTTTGCTCATTACATTCAACTGCACAAACAGTATCGCGATTTGCTTCATTCGGGACGTACTTTCCGCATCGACCCTGCCGATCAAAACCAGAACATCTATGGCGTTGAGAACGGGCAAGAAATGCTGATTACGGTGTGTCAGTTGGCCATGCCAAATCATGCGCTGCCATCTCCACTTCGCGTTAGCTGTGCGGATAAAAACGCCCGTTACGAAGTCAAGATTGTTGAAATGCCAAAAACCAGCTTCCAGTTGATGAAGCAACGTCCGCAATGGCTAGACAAAACCCTGACGCTAAGTGGCGATAACTTAAAAGAAATTGGGGTAACGCTTCCGATTCTCGATCCAGAATCGGCGCTCATTGTTCATCTTAAGAAAATGTAAACCTCTATCTGTGCCCTCTAGCGACCGGGTTTCAACTTCGCGTTGTTCCTGATAAAACACTCCTATACGCGCTAGAGGGACACCCTACAACTAACAAGCAAAACTTAATTGCTTAACTTGTTAAGGAAACAAAATGTCTATTACAGTATTACTTTCGTTCTTGCTGTTTACAGGCTTTGTTGTGGTGTTCACTTACAGCAAAGTTAAAAACGATAAAAACACCTCTCAAGACGGCTTCTTCCTTGGTGGACGAAGCTTAACAGGCGGTCTGATTGCCAGCTCCTTGATTCTAACCAACCTGAGTGCCACCAGTTTTGTTGGTATGAGTGCGCAATCTTACACCCACAACATGAGTGTGATGGGCTGGGAAGTGGCATCTGGCGTTACACTGGTTATCATTGCGCTGTTGCTTGTTCCTCGCTACCTCAAGCAAGGTATCACCACCATTCCAGACTTCTTAGAAAGCCGTTACGACATGTCGGTGAAGAAGTTCGTTACCCTGTTGTTCTTGTGCCAATACGTCATCAACATTCTACCTACCACTCTTTACGCTGGCGCAGTGGTACTGGGCGAAATCTTTGATGTGCAAGGTTTACTGGGCATTTCAGAGTTCAGCTCTATCGCCCTGATTTCTGCCACTATTGGTTTGCTGGGTTTCTTTTACGCGATTTACGGCGGTCTAAAAGCCGTGGTAATTGCAGACACGATCAACGGCGTAGGCTTGATCACCGGCGGTTTGATGATCCCTGTATTTGGTCTGATGGCATTAGGCGGCGGTAACTTTATGGAAGGTTTAGACGTATTGCTGACAGCCGCACCGGAAAAGCTGCAATCCGTAGGTAAAGAGACCGATCCACTGCCGTTCTCTACTCTGTTCACAGGTCTATTGCTGGTGAACTTGTACTACTGGGGTACTGACCAATCTATTATCCAACGTGCACTTGGCGCGAAAAACCTCAAAGAAGGTCAGAAAGGCGTGATTCTGGCGGGTGCGATTAAAGTTATCTCTCCACTTTTCCTAATCATTCCGGGCATCATTGCGTTCCATATGTTTGGCGCAGATGCGGGCAACCCAGATACGATGTACACACGCTTGGTGAACGAAGTATTGCCTAAGCCGCTTGTTGGTTTCTTCGTTGCGGTCATGTTCGGCGCTATCCTAAGTACCTTTAACGGCGTATTGAACAGCTCAACCACCTTGTTTGCTTTGAACGTTTACAAACCACTATTTGGCAAAGACAAATCGGATGAAGAGTTGGTCGGTAAAGGTCGTATCTTCGGCGTTATCATTGCGATCATTTCGGTCTGTATTGCCCCTTTCATCATGTACGCACCGGAAGGCTTGTTCCAATACCTACAAATGGTTGCGGGCTTCTTTAGTGTGCCTATCTTCACTATCGTGTTTGTGGGCTACATTTCAAAACGTGTTCCTGCTATTGCTGCTAAAGTTGCTTTAGTCGTGTTTGTTAGCTCCTACGCTGCGATGCAATTGGTCTTTGGTACACCAATTCACTTCCTACACCAATTAGCAATTCTATTCGTCGTGTGTACTGCTCTGATGTTTGCGATTGGTCACTTCATGCCGCGTGATACAGACTACGTAATGCCAGTGAATGAGAATATCGATGTGACGCCATGGTCATTCCGATTTGAAGCATCAGCGGTCATCATCTACATGGTATTGGGTGCTTACGTGATGTTTTCAGACTTCGGTTTTGTCTCAAGCGATCCGACTATCATGCAAGTGTACGGCTTCTGTGGTCTGGTCTTGATGTTCGGTGTGGTTTCTAACTACTTCATCAAACGTAGAAAGCACAAAGAAGTGTCAAAGCTCAATGACATGTACATGCCTTAAGTCGACTTAGATTGCGCACATAAAAATCGGAGCACTGGCTCCGATTTTTGTTTTCTACCGAAACTTCGTCATCAACAAAGAGCTTTTGAGGAAAGAAGTGTCTCCTAAAGGCACTTTTAACCTTTCGGATTTTTCGAGGTAAACGCAACACAGGAAGAACAAATACATAGAGAAAGATAATTAGAACACAACCTTAAATAAATTATGCAAATACATCATCAGACCTTATAAAACCTAGAAATCTCGATATTCATGCAATCATCTATTCGCCGCTCTGTTCACATTAATGAGTGTCCCTGTGAGGCAAGTCGAAGTGCGGTTTTACTTTCAAGTTAAAGATGCACCCTATTTCCCTTTCCCTGTCCTTATAGCGCTTAATGAAATCTATCGCTAGAATCGCAGGTCTTTGATTTTACAAGTGACAGATCAATCAACAGCATCAATAACATAACCAAGTTCCTCTCTAGAAGCGCAACCAAGAGCGAAGACAATGATGTTGAGGATGATCTTAGAAAGGTTAATCATGGCGAATACTAACTACAACGCACTGCTAACATTGCAACTTTATTTAGCCGCTGCATTCTTTTTTGGCACCTATGGCGGACGCGTCTGCCCCATGCTCAGTACGCTCAGCGTTTACGAAGTCATTTTGCACTGCGCCGTGGTGTTTACCTTCATCTATTTAGTGCGTCACTTTATTCTCGCAACACACCCGTTAATTGCACAAAACCGCCAAGCGAAGTTGGATACGATTTTATTTACTGCGGTTAGCATCCCTTTCGCGGCTTATTACAACCTCCAGTATGACTTTACTTTCGATAGCAATGTAAAGGTCCTATTTGGCATGGGATTGTTTGGCTTCCTGACAGGCTCTATCCTTCAACTGCAAAGCAAATTGGCTCAATTTAATGACTTGCGCCAGCAAAACCAATTCGATTTTGTCCTCTCAGGGCAACGCCAGTCTATGGTCAAACAGATGATCGGGATGATGATTGCGTTACTGATCACTCTCACCGCAATCTTAACCATGGTTGCAGTAAAAGACATTTATTGGTTAGAGCAAAACCCAGAACAAATCAGCAATGGTTTAGGCAAGATCAGTTTTATCAAGGAACTGGTGTATATCGCGTTGGTTGTAGGGGGATACGTTATTGCCATCATGGTGTTATGGACTCGCTTGATGCAGAAGATTTTGTTTAGCCAAGAACAAGCATTATTGGAAGTCACTCAAGGTAAGGTGGCTCAACGCCTACCGGTCTTCCAACATGATGAACTAGGCTCAATGGCCTGCCTCACCAACCAAATGCTAGACAGCTTGCAAGTTTCGCAAGACGAGGTGAAAACGACGCGTGATGTTGCCATTGTCAGCCTGTCCGCCTTGGCAGAGTCTCGCGATAACGAAACTGGTGCTCATATCATGCGAACGCAGGAATACGTCAAAGTGCTGGCAGAGCACTTAAGTCAGTTTGAACAACATCGCATGTTACTGACTCACAATTACATTGAACTGTTGTATAAATCGGCCCCGCTTCACGATGTGGGTAAAGTCGGCGTGCCTGATAGTGTGTTACTCAAACCGGGTAAATTGACCGACGAAGAATTTGAGATCATGAAGGGTCATGCTGAAATTGGTGCTGAAGCGTTGTCAATCGCAGAAAAACAGCTAGGAAGTAGCTCATTTTTGCGAGTTGCGAAAGAGATCGCGCTGACACACCATGAAAAGTGGGATGGAAGTGGTTATCCAAATCAACTCTCGGGTGAAAGCATTCCCCTCTCTGGCCGATTGATGGCACTCGCAGATGTTTATGATGCACTTATTTCAAAGCGTGTATACAAGCCAGCGTTCAGTCATGACAAGGCAAAATCAATCATTCTTGAAGGAAATGGCAAACATTTTGACCCGCAAGTTGTCGACGCTTTCCTTGCTGTAGAAGCACAGTTTCAGCATATCGCACATCAATATCAAGATGCTCAAGATCTCGCCGCTTAGCGAATTATCCCCCTCTTAACTCCACAGTTAAGAGGGGTTTTCATAGCAAAATCTTTGCTTATGTTAGAATTCTGTTTCAAATCAAAACTTTTTTAAGTTTTCTTTTCACTAACTGTTGTAACGAATATTGCTGAAAGGTATAAATGTCAGCAGACCCCTTCGATTAACATGGATGAAGATTATGTTTGAAAAAGTAGTTGCCGCTCCGGCCGACCCTATTCTTGGACTTACTGAAGAGTTTAAAAAAGATACTCGCGCTGAAAAAATCAACCTAGGCGTTGGTATTTACAAGAACGAGCAAGGTGAAACCCCTGTTCTTGCTACCGTAAAGAAAGCCGAAGCAGCACTGATTGAAACTGAAAAAACCAAATCTTACCTAACAATCGAAGGTACAGCAGAATATGGTCTGGCAGTACAAAAACTGCTATTTGGTGCAGACGCAGAAATCGTTGCGAGCAAGCGAGCTAAAACAGCTCAAGCACCTGGTGGTACGGGCGCTCTGCGCGTTGCCGGCGAGTTTATTAAACGTCAGCTTGGCGAAGTGAAGATCTGGATCAGCAACCCAACTTGGGCAAACCACAACGGCGTGTTCACAGCTGCTGGTATCGAAACGGCACAATACAGCTACTACAACGCAGAAACGAAAGACAAAGACTCTGATGCGATGCTGACAGATCTTCAAGCTGCATCGGAAGGCGATGTTGTGCTTCTGCATGGCTGCTGCCACAACCCTACTGGTATCGATCCAACGGCTGAAGAGTGGGAAGCTCTGGCGAAGCTAGTGGCAGACAAGAAACTACTGCCTCTATTTGACTTTGCATACCAAGGTTTTGCGAAAGGTGTCGAAGAAGATGCCGAAGGTCTTCGTATTTTCGCGAAGTACAACAAAGAAATCCTAGTGGCGAGCTCTTTTTCTAAGAACTTCGGCCTATACAACGAGCGTGTAGGTGCGTTCACTCTAGTTGCTGAATCAGAAGAAGTAGCAACAACCGCATTCTCGCAAGTGAAAGCGATCATCCGTTCTATCTACTCTAACCCACCAGCGCACGGCAGTGCTGTCGTTACGCATATCCTTGGCGATGCAGAATTACGCGCAGAGTGGGAAGCTGAAGTAGCAGAAATGCGTGACCGTATCCAAGAGATGCGTGAGCTATTCGTTGCAACTCTGAAAGCTGAAGGTGTAGACGCGGACTTCAGCTTCATCGAGCGCCAAAACGGTATGTTCTCCTTCTCTGGTCTATCTAAAGAACAGGTGAACCGCCTGAAGGAAGAGTTTGCAATCTACATTGTTGGCTCTGGTCGTATCAGCGTAGCAGGCATGACGAAGTCAAACATGGGTCCTCTATGTAAAGGCATTGCGGCAGTTCTATAACTCCGCTTTAGCTAATAGAAAGCACAATCAGAAAAGGTCAGCACATGCTGACCTTTTTGTTTTTGTGTGTTTCATTTCAAACAGCACCGTCACAAGCCGATGATGTAATTCAACCATTGCTCTAATAAACGAACTTAAAGCTGATGCCCACTTCGTTAATATGATCAGAGCTCTGATTTTGATAATCCGTATCTCGGAACTGATAGTACAAACCTGTACCAATCACATCATGCCACTGATAATTGAAAGCAATCTTGTAGTTGTTCTCATCAACGATATCACTTCGATTTAAATGCACTTCAGCCGTACCCATTAATTTTTCACTGAACAGGTAGTTAGCACCGATCGTCACGCCTTGAATAAACTCGCTTTCTGATGAAATCGTATTGTCACTCTTATCATCGGTTGCCTTAGCTTTTATGGCACCGAGCCCATAAACGCCATACACATCCAGTTTTTCGTTAATACCATAACGGTATCCACCACCAAACATTAAACGGTCAATGCGCAAAGTGAAGTCGTCTGGGTGGAAAAACTGTGCGGAGTAATCCACATTAAACAACCAGTTATCGGTCAGCAGATAGTTACCACCCAATCCTACGGTGGTGGCATTCGAGTTATCTAACCATTCTTCGTTGGTCGTACCCGCGCCGAGGTCGAGGTTAATGTGTTCATACCCAAATTTTGCGGCTTGTTCTGCCTCTGAGGCAACGCTCATTATAGGTAATGCTACAAGAGGTGCAGCTAATAACAATCTTACCATTTTACTTCCTTCCATGAGTGTCATCCAAAAGTACTTATGCTCTCTACAGTTTATTGATTTAATTCGGCATCTTGATGACAGCGTAGCCGAATTGATGGCGATTTGCCGTGCGACTTGTCTGAATCTTATCATTGCGCACGAAAAACAGTGATCCGATAAGATTCTGTTTTAAAACTAAGTTAAGATTACTCTATCACTTGCAAATCAAAAGGCACCTTAATGGAAGCAGAACTTCTCGAGATATATAACTTTCTCGCCAAGTATCCCCCATTCAACGAGCTTCCGGAAGAAACGCTCATCAAAGTGACAGAGAACATCGAGATCTCTTACTACCGTCTGGACACCCCTATCATCCATTTAGGAGACCAAATTGACGACCTATATATGGTAAGAAGTGGCGTAGTTGAAGTCTATCGACGCAAAGGTGAGCTCTACAACCGCCTCGATGAAGGTGATCTTTTCGGTCAAATGGGCCTTCTTACTAACAACAAAGTTCGCTTTCCAGTAAAGGCAATCGAAGACTCCCTGCTCTACTGCATTCCGCAAGACATTTTCCAAGAGCTTTACGATAACTTTGACTCGTTTGCCGACTTTGTCGAAGTTGAAAACAGTGCAAGACTACGCCAAGCCGTGTCTGAAAATAATGACGCGAATGATCTGACGACATCGAAAGTAAAAACACTGCTGACGCGCGATGCGCCGACCATTGAGCGAGGCCAAACCATTCAAGAAGCCGCACAGCTTATGGCGCAAGACAATGTCTCTTCGTTGTTGATTGTCGACCCTGAATTTGTTCTTGATGAAGATGACCCGCAATCGCCTGTCGTTGGTATTATTACTGACCGCGATTTGTGTACCCGTGTTTTGGCCGAAGGTTTGTCGCCTCAAGATGACGTTTCAACGGTGATGACAACAGAAGTTATTTCCCTCGATCACAACGCCTATGTGTATGAAGCCATGCTAACCATGCTGCGCTATAACGTGCATCATTTACCTGTCGTGAAAGACCAGATGCCAATTGGCATTATTGAAGCCACCGATATCGTTCGTTACGAATCTCAAAACTCTCTGTTGTTGGTGAGCAGTATTTTCCAGCAACAAACCATCGAAGATTTAGCGATCGTTGCCGACGAAGTGAAAAGCAGCTTTGTACGTTTAGTAAATGAAGACGCAAACTCTCACATGGTTGGCAGTGCGATGTCAGTGATCGGGCGCAGCTTCAAACAGCGCTTGCTTGAGATGGCAGAAGAAGAATTAGGCCCACCACCCATTCCCTATTGCTTCCTAGCACTGGGCTCAATGGGTCGAGATGAGCAATTGTTGGTCACAGACCAAGACAATGCCATCATCCTTGATGATACATACAAAGAAGACAAGCACGGCAAGTATTTTGAAGCGCTGGCGCAATATGTCAGTGACGGTTTGAACGTATGTGGTTACAAGTATTGTACCGGCGACATTATGGCAACCAACCCTGAATGGCGTATGACTCGCTCACAATGGGAAGAGTGCTTTGCAGACTGGATTGATGACCCTAACCCGAAAGCGCTACTGAATGCGTCTATTTTCTTTGACTTAGATGGCGTTTATGGCCGCTTAAAATGGGCAGAACAACTGACCAGCTTTATCGTTCGTCGCGCGCGTAAGAATAACCGCTTCCTCGCTTGCTTGGCTCGCAACGCCTTAAATCGAACGCCTCCACTTGGATTCTTCAAAGACTTCGTGATGGAAAAAGATGGTCAACACAAAAACTCGATCAACTTAAAACGTCGTGGTACTGCACCATTGGTAGATTTGATTCGTGTTCACTCTTTGGCGGTAGGTTCTCGAGCTCAAAACTCTTTTGAGCGTTTGGATGACATCATTGACGCGGGCATCTTACCAAAAGGACGTGCGCAGGACTTGAAGGACGCAATGGAGTTCATCTCTATGGTTCGCATCCGTCACCAAGCCATCGATGTTGAACTCGGTATTGAGCCGGATAACAACATCGAACCAGAGAACTTATCGGATTTTGAGCGACGTAATCTTAAGGATGCTTTCCAAATCTTGAGTAATGGTCAGAACTTCCTCAAGTTCCGTTATCAGGCCAGCAGTAAGTTTAAGTGAGACACGGAATGATAAAGAAGCTGTTTCAAAAACCTTTTGTCCAATGGCTAACCAAGTTTCAAAGCAAATTAGAAAACGCGAAGGATGAACGTCTGGTCGCTTTCTACAGCACCGCACTGCCTGCGCCAGAAACACCATTATCGGAGGTAGAGTTTGTCGCCTTGGACTTTGAGACTACTGGGTTGAATCCGCAAAAGAACGGAATTATCACCATTGGTTTGGTGCCGTTTAATCTTAATCGTATTTTCCTTCGCCAAGCAAAGCACTGGAAAGTAAGACCGCAAGAAAAGCTCGATGAAGAATCAGTCATCATTCACGGCATTACACACAGTGAGCTGATAGACGCACCCGACTTAGGAGAGATCCTCGGACCATTATTGGAAAGCTTAGCGGGCAAAATTGTTGTCGTTCACTATCGTCGTATTGAGCGCGAATTCCTCGACCAAGCGCTGCGAGCGCGCATTAAGGAAGGCATCGAGTTCCCTGTATTGGATACGCTGCAAATTGAAGAGGACATTCAACAGCGCCTCTCTGGCGGCCTTTGGAACAAGTTAAAAGGGAATAAGCCGAAGTCATTGCGCTTAGCTCAATCTCGTCGCCGTTATGGTCTGCCGGATTATACACCTCATCATGCGTTAACGGATGCAATCGCCACAGCAGAACTACTTCAAGCCCAAATTGCCCATCACTACAGCGAAGAGCAACCTATCAGTAGTCTTTGGCTGTAGGTCATAGCGAATCGAGAATACTTTCCGCTGATAAACAAAAAAGGAGCCAATCGGCTCCTTTTTAATGCTCAAATCACTTACAGTTTAAAGCGATTGATCTCTTGTTCTAGCTCATGAGAAAGTTCAGATAGGTGCGCAGCTTGCTCTGCGGCCTGATGCGCTTCAACTGACAACTCGTTGGAGACATCGCGGATGCCTTCTGTGTTGCGCGTAATTTCTGTTGTTACGGACGCTTGCTCTTCAGCAGCAGACGCAATTTGTGTTGCCATGTCGCTAATGCGCTCTACTGCAGTGTGAATTTGAGTGAGGCTCACCGCTGCTGAGTTCGCATCATCCACGCTGGTGTCAGCAAGACGACGGCTGTCATCCATAATACCTACAGCTTTTGCTGTCGTACCTTGCAACATCTCAATCGTTTCTTGAATCTCTTGAGTAGACGCATGAGTACGTTGACTCAGAACACGAACCTCATCAGCAACCACCGCAAAACCACGACCTTGCTCACCCGCGCGCGCCGCTTCAATCGCAGCGTTCAACGCAAGTAAGTTGGTTTGCTCTGCAATACCTTGGATCGTGGAAAGAATCGTATTGATTGCATTACCGTGTGCTTCCAGCTCTTGAATCACGTTCGTCGCCACTTGGACTTCTTGTGCAAGGTTCTGGATAGAGCCTTGAGTTTGAGTCACTTGACCTGAGCCATGAACACATGCTTGCACCGCTTCTTCCGAGCTTGATGCAGTATTGTCAGCATTGCCTGCAATCTCTTGTGTCGCCGCAGCCATTTCATTTACCGCAGTCGCAACCATGTTGATTTCGTCTTGCTGGTAAGAAATACGTTGGCTACGCTCCTCAGCCTGCTGAGCGGTCGTACGAGCTTGCTCTGACAACGATGCAGAAACGTGACTAAGCTTGGTTACCATCGTATGCATGTTGCCTACAAAGCGGTTAAAGTTTTCGGCAAGTTTACCAACTTCATCATCGCTACGTGGTTCAAGACGTTGTGTTAAGTCACCTTCACCAGAAGCAATCTCTTCAAGCGCCTGCGATACACGACCAAGATCGCGGAACAAGAAGCCAACTAACCAAGACACCGCTGCAATCACTACGATGGTGATGAGAACAGCTGTAATCAGCATTTCGCGTAGTAATTGTGCATGGCTCGCCTCTTCAGTTGCACGATCCATTTCAATCGCGAACATCCAGTTTGTACCTGGCACTTTGCTGAAGTAGTAAAGCTTCTCTTGACCTTTGATCGTTGTTGTCTCAATCGAACCTGTATTGGCTGCACGCTCAATCGAATCTTTTGAAAATTGGTTAGAAAGATCCGTAATTGGCTTAAGTGTCAAGCTCTTGTTCAGGTGCGCAAGGAAAGTACCGTCGTTCATGTCGATCAACATGGCATGCGCATTTTCACCCGCGTCCAAGCTAATCACGTCATTGATCAACTGATCAATCAGAACGTCAGCACCCACTACACCAATGAATTTGCCGTTCTTCATTACCGGTTCGGCAATGGTCACCAGTAGCGCGTTAGTGATCGCATCTTGATACGCTTCAGTGATGATCTGCTTACCCGCTGATTTCGCTTCAGTGTACCAAGGGCGAGTACGAGGATCGTAATCGGCACGGTTGCGTTCTGGATGAGAACGGTACATACCACCTTCCGGAGTACCTAGGAAGATATCGTCAAAGCCCCCCGCTTTGCGTGCTTGTTGTAGGAAAGGCACAACGTCTTGCTCAGTTGAGTAATCGTTGAAAGCCGTCGCAATGTCTTTGCGAATCGCAACCCAGTCAGAAATACCTTCTGATGCTGCGTTACTTAGGCTTTGTGCTCGTGAATAGACACCTGAACGCGTCTGATCAAACAATTGACCAGCCGACAACCAAGTTAATGCTGTTGCCATCACTACAACAGCAGAGAGGCTTGCGCCAATTAGCTTTTGTTTTAATGATAATTTCATAATTATTATAAGAAGTTGGGAGAACAGTTAAGGAGGCTGAATCTTACACACTTCTGACAAAGTAATCACGAAGATTGTTCACAAATTTAATACGATAACCTGTTGTAAAATAAAGAATTTGATTCGCCATTTTTTTGGCAAGCGTCAGAAAAATCGCACAAAAAAAGCCAGCATTACGCTGGCTTTTTAACTCATTAATATCTAAGAGATATTTATAAATCTTATCAATTATTGTCGTTCTGTTCTCATGCCCATCAATAAACTGACACACATGGCAAGCAATACGAATGTGAATGGAAGCGCAGTTGAGATAGCACCAGCTTGCAGTGCTTGAACCGCTTCTGAACCACCGATCCACAGTAGTGCAACCGCAATTGCACCTTCCATAAATGCCCAGAATACACGTTGTAGAACTGGCGCATCCACTTTACCACCAGCGGTAATGCTGTCGATAACCAAAGAACCAGAGTCTGAAGAGGTAATAAAGAATACCAATACCAGAACAACCGCAATGATAGATAGGATGTTACCAAATGGCAGAACATCAAACATTTGGAACATCGCTAATGAAACGTCAGTTAGACCGTTTGCACCTAGCTCACCCACATTGTTGATCACTTGGTCGATAGCCAGACCACCGAATACTGACATCCAAATCAACGTCACAGCTGTAGGGACAATCAGTACCGCCGTGATGAACTCACGAACTGTACGGCCGCGAGAAACTCGCGCGATGAACATACCAACAAATGGTGACCATGAAATCCACCAAGCCCAGTAGAATACCGTCCAGCCTTGGAACCATGCTTCATCAGTACGACCAAACGGATTACTCAGCGGAATTAGGTTCTCTACATACGACATAAATGTCGTCGGAATAGAACCAAGGCTCACAGCCCAACCAATTAAACCAACAAGGATAAGAAGTAAAAAGGCAATAACCATGTTGATGTTACTAATGACTTTCACACCACCGTCAATACCGCGAATAACGGATACAACAGCGAGTAAAGTCACAACAGTAATGACAACAATCTGCAAGCCAAGCCCAGGCTCAACACCGAACACGTGGTGAATACCACTTGCTGCTTGTTGTGCACCTAAACCCAAAGACGTCGCAAGACCAAATAGAGTTGCTAGTACCGCTAGGATATCAACAATATGGCCAGCCCAACCCCAAGCGCGATCACCCAATAACGGGTAGAAGATCGAACGCATTGATAGCGGCAAACCTTTGTTATAGGTAAAGAAGGCGAGTGAAAGCGCAACCACACCGTAAATTGCCCAAGGGTGTAGACCCCAGTGGAACATGGTCGCACCTAGTGCTAACTTAGCCGCCTCTGGTGTATTCGCTTCAACACCCAACGGTGTCTCATACCAACCGGTGAAGTAAGCCACTGGCTCAGCAACACTCCAGAACATCAAGCCGATACCCATACCTGCAGCGAACAGCATAGAAAGCCATGATATGAAAGAGTAATCGGCAACGGCATCTTTACCACCAAGGCGAATCTTACCCATTGGTGAAACAATCAATACCAAACAGAAGATAACGAAGATGTTACCGGAAAGGATGAACAGCCAGTCAAATGAGCTGATGATTTTCAGCTTAATGCCATCTAACGCTGTTTTTGCGGTATGTGCATCAAGAACTAATGCAGCAATAAGAAATAGTGCAATGAAACCCGCACTGATACCAAAAACAGGATTATGTACGTCAAAACCCCATTTTTGCACGTTGTCTTGACCAACCGTATAGTCGGTACTGTCGATACTGTACTTATCTATACCTTTTGTCATTGTTCCTCTCTTTTGCATTCTAGTTTTTCGACGCAGCGCCAAAAAACCTTTCGAACACGATACATTTTATTTTCCATGAAAGTGGAAGATCCTACCATTTGAGGCGTTTTTGTCTATCTTTTGCTGATAAAAAATCCAATAACTTACTTTTCAATCAGAAAAATCCACCAAAAAAAGCGAAAACAACCACAGCAATAATTAGACCACAAACATTTCTTACTATAATAATTCTAGGTCATCCTTTTTTACCCGCAAAAAACCATAAATTTAATAAGGAGAGCCAAGGCAAATAATTGAAAAATGGTGTCGCGATCCCTGACTAACCCCTTTTATTAGCAACGCTTTTGAGTTAGTGTCGCGTCGTTACATGATCCCTTAATGACTGGATTACTAAATTGGAAAAGTACGAAGAAGTCTTGGTCTCGATTCGTCAGATCATCCGCGCCATTGATTTACATTCTAAAAAGTTGAGCAAAGAGTCTGGTTTGACGGCTCCACAGCTGATTCTTATGCGTGCCATTAGTGAATTAGACAATGTCACGATTAAGCAACTGTCTAGCCACACCAATATGAGTCAGGCAACCGCTACCACTATTTTAGACCGTTTAGAGCGTAATCAGCTTGTTGAACGCCGCCGTAGTGTGGAAGACAAGCGTAAAGTGCATGCAGTGCTAACAGAAAAAGGACAAGAAGCGTTAAAACAAGCGCCAACGCCACTTCAAGAGCACTTCATCAGCCGCTTCCAAAAACTGGAAGAATGGGAGCAAAGCTTGCTGCTTTCGTCTGTTCAGCGCATTTCTACCATGATGAATGCGGAAGATATCGATGTTGCACCAATGCTAGAGATCGGTAGCATCACCAAACCTGAATAACATGCTTTGTTAGCGCTCATTCGTCCAGTGATGAGCGCTTTCTCCTACCCAGAAATCACTCTGTCAAACCAGTCTCAAACGCGTATTTGGCCAATTCCGCTGTCGAGTGCAGATCCAACTTGTGCTTAATGTTGTGGCGGTGCGTTTCTACCGTTCGATAGCTAATATCTAAAAGCGTAGCAATTTTTTTGCTGCTATTGCCCTGAGCCACCAGTTTCAATACCGCTTCTTCACGGCGACTGAGTGGGTTCGGCTTTTGTGCCGCAGGTACAACATCTTGTGTAAATAATGTTTGAGTAACCGATTCACAAAAATATGTTGAACCTTGGTTGACGGTTTTTATCGCTTGCACCATTTTTTCTGCCGAGATTTCTTTAAGCATGTAGCCGACCGCACCCGCTTGCATCACCTTCATGATGTATTCACGATTGTCATGCATGGTAAGCATTAAGATTTTACTCTCGGGTCGTTCCTCCTTAATCACCCCCGTGGCTTCGATACCGTTCATGATCGGCATACTGATGTCCATCAAGATGACATCAGGGTTAAGTAACTTAGCGACTTCGATGGCTTCCAGCCCGTTACTCGCAGTACCGATAACATTGATGTCAGACTCAAGCTCCAAGCGTGCCATAAAACCATCAAGCACGACTTGGTGGTCATCCACAATCACCACACTAATCGGTTTATCCATAAACTAATCCATCCAAATCTAACAAAACGGTAATCTCTGTCCCTAACCTTGGTTCACTCATCAGTTCAAACTCACCACCAATGAATTCGACCCGCTCGCGCATGTTACGCAATCCTATACCTTGCCGATGAACCGATTGGTTAACTAAGAACCCCGTACCATCATCACGTATCAGTAATTGCAGCATATTGCCCATTTTTTGCAAAATTACCGTGACCTTTTTTGCCTTCGCGTGTTTCTCAATATTGTTCAACGACTCTTGAGCAACGCGATACAACGTTGTCGCTACTTCGGATTTTAACTTCACATGGTTGGTATCAAAATGGCAGTCGATATCAATACCGGAATGCGAATGAAAATCTTGCAATAAGGTTGATAGCGCCGCCTCAAGACCAATGTCATCCAACGCACTTGGTCTCAACTGATGGGAAATGTGGCGAACTTCATTGATTGCCGTAATCAACGAACGCTGAGATTTATCGAGGTGTGATTTGAGTTTTTCATCATCGATCCGATGCCCCATTAGATCTAAATGGCATTTACTCGAAACCAATAACTGATTAATGCCATCATGCAACTCTCTAGCTAAATGCTTCTTCTCGTCCTCTTGGAACATCACCGTCTTGTGAGCGAGCTCTTTTAGATGTTTATCGGCTAACCTGTGCTCATGTAGGTTGATTGCAAGAGTTAGAACAATGATGACCGCGACTGTCACCACCAAAATGACAACCACGGTGAAAAACGTTGTCTCGATATTTTGATTTACAGCAGCGCGCATATTAGCCACTTCGCGACTGACATCTTCTATATACAAACCTGTGCCAATCATCCACTCCCACTTATCCAGCCAAGCGGCATAACTCAACTTAGGCACGACTTCCCCCGTGGAAGGCTTCTGCCAAAGGTATTGATGAAAGCCGCCTCCAAGCTGAGCCTGATAGAGCAACGCTTCGATTAGGTGGTCGCCGTTTTCATCTTGAATATGCAGTAAGTTCTGCCCAACCAAATCGGGCAAAATAGGATGAACTAAATTGGTTCCGTGTTTATCGTAGGCAAAGAAGTAGCCATCGGAACCGTAACGAAGTCGATTGAGGATCGCTTTCACTCGTGCTTTAGCAGCATGCTCTTCTATGGTGGGATCATTGTAGATGTGCGAAATCGCGTCGAAAGCCAAATCAACGGTGTCTTTCAACGCGACTTCTTTAGATTGAATCAAGCTTTGATGAAAGATTTCCACCTCTCGTTGACCTAGCGTCTTCGCTTGATAAATGGAAATCCAACTGATGCTTGCGGACACCAACAACACGGGGATCAACGCCAGCAAGATAAGTTTGGCTTTAAGAGGCATCCCTTTCCTCCAATGAAACGCTGATTAGCTTAATGACTAATCAGCTTAACAACTTGTCTCAAAAGGTAAAAACTCTCAGCTCACAAATTCGCCTTTCACCTTTGCATTGCTACGCTAGTGTCACTGCATGCGTATTAGGACATGCCGTAGAAACCAGGGAAGAATAACAGAGAGGCGAGTACAACAATTTGAATCGCGATAAACGGCATTACCCCTTTATAAATATCTCGTGTTGTCACACCTGCTGGCGCCACCCCTTTCAGATAGAACAAGCTAAAACCAAACGGTGGTGTGAGGAATGAAGTCTGTAAGTTCATAGCAATCAGAATCGCAAACCACGTCATGTTGATGCCCATGAGCTCAGCAACAGGCGCAATGATTGGGACAATAATGAAACAAATCTCAACGAAATCGATGAAGAAACCGAGAATCAAAATCACGAGCATGGTGATGATCAAGAAGCCCCACTTTTCTCCCGGAATTTGCAGCATCCACTCTTCTACCAAGTAGTCGCCACCAGTATAAGTAAATGCCATAGAGAACGCCGTCGCACCCAACAAAATAGCAAATACCATCGCTGTGACTTTTACCGTTTCTTTCGATGCTTCGTACACCATCGACCAGCTAAACTGTTTATACAACAGTGACAGCACAATCGCGCCTGCACCACCGAGTGCAGCAGATTCTGTTGGCGTCGCAATGCCCGCAAAAATAGAGCCCAGCACCACAATGATCAATGCTAAAGGCGGCAATACAGCTTTCAGCGCGGTGATCACTTCCTCTTTGCGACTGATCGATTCATCACGATCAATAGGACGGGCTGCTTCTGGGTTAAGTTTGGCGTAAATCAGAATATAGATAACATAAGCACCCACCAGCACAATACCCGGCCACACCGCAGCTTGGAACAGATCGCCAACTGGGACACCAAGTACATCGCCCAATAAAATTAATACAATCGAAGGTGGGATAATTTGGCCGAGTGTCCCCGACGCGCAAATAGTGCCGCAAGCTAACCCTTTATCGTAGTTATACTTGAGCATGACGGGAAGAGAGATCAAACCCATCGCGACGACAGACGCACCAACCACACCAGTCGATGCCGCCAATAACGCCCCCACTAGCACGGTAGAAATCGCAATACCACCACGAACGCCACCAAATAGACGTCCCATGGATTCCAACAACTGCTCCGCTAACCGTGTCTTTTGTAATACCAACCCCATAAAGACAAAGAGAGGTACAGCCATCAATACCGTGTTTTCCATGATGGATTGAATGCGATATGGCATGAAGGCGAACATCTCGATCCCTTCTGCCCAAACGCCAAAAATTAATGCGATCCCGCCAAAAGTAAAAGCAACAGGAAAACCGAGCAGTAGCGCAAACAAGGCGACAAAAAACATCACTATACCGATCATACTGAATTCCTTTTACGACTTACCGTTATTACCGGCATAGATAAGATGAGGGTTAACAATTTTGTTGATGGAGTGCAGCAGCAATCCCATACCACTGATTGCCATGAACAAGAATGAGAGTGGAATCATGGCTTTTATGATCCATCGATATGGTAAACCACCAGGGTCTCCAGACGTTTCTCCAAGAGCGTAGCTCTCTTTGGCAAAATCGATACCGAACCAAGCAACCAATAAGCAGAATGGGAAAAGAAAAAGTAACGTGCCTAAGATATCGATGATGGATTGCGCTTTATACGATAAGCGCTCATAGAAAATATCCACTCGAACGTGACCACCGGACTTAATCGCGTAAGGAACACCGAGTAAAAATACCGCAGAAAAGAGGTGCCATTCCATTTCTTGAAAGGCAATAGAGACATCATTAAACACGTAACGCATGACAACGTCGTACACCACGTTCGCTAATAACAATATAAATAGGATGCTGGATAACCACCCCAGAAAATCACCGAAGCGGTTAAAGATTCGCTCAATATAAATAAGGCTTCTCATTCCGAACTCCATGGAACGTGTGAATTGGCTCCGCTGGCTCGCGGAGCACTTGTTATGCTCTTCTCGAAGAGAAGTTTTTCTTGGGCTTCGCTAGCTGGCTAGAACCAATAGATTCAGCCAACATATTGAAGTTACTGTTGAGCTTGGCTGTTTAAGTAAGCTCGGTGAGAAATGTCAGACCAAGGACGCACTTGCTCAATATAGCTCGCTTGAGATTCTTGAATCTCTTTTGCCAATGCATCTTTTTCCGCATGTTGTTTTAGAAGACGTTCGTTCGCTTCACGTAGCGCAGAGATAACTTCCGGTGGAAAGTCTTTGACTTGAACATCAGGGTATTCTGATTGAATTGATGCCCAGTTCTTACCACTCTCGTGCTTAGACTGAGTGTACATGTCGTACGCGGCGGCTTTCATCGCAACTTGAAGGATCGCTTTCAAATCATCTGGTAGACGTTCCCAAGTACGCTTGTTCACTAGGAACTGCAGCTCAGTGCCCGGCTCATGCCAACCTGTGTAGTAGTAAGGCGCAATTTTGTGGAAGCCCATACGTAAATCAAGAGAAGGACCTACCCACTCCAATGCATCAATCGTACGACGCTCAAGCGAGGTGTATAGTTCGCCCGGTGCAATGTTGGTTGGCTTCGCACCTAGCTCAGCAAGGATTTCACCAGCAAAGCCCGGGATACGCATTTTCAGACCTTGTAGGTCATCGACTGATTTGATTTCTTTCTGAAACCAGCCACCCATCTGAGTATCTGTGTTACCACCAGGGAAAGAGAGTAAATTATGAGGAGAGTAAACCTTCTCCATCAATTCCATGCCGCCACCGTAATAGAACCACGCGTATTGCTCTGTAGGCAACATACCGAAAGGCATAGAAGTAAAGTAAAGAGTGTTTGGAACTTTGCCTTTCCAGTAATAGGACGCAGAGTGCCCCATGTCGTACTGACCAGATTTCACCATATCAAACACACCCAGTGGAGCTTTATGTTTGTTCGCAGAGTCAATACGGATTTGTAAGCGCCCGTTTGACATTTCTTCTGCCATTTTCGCCATGTTTTTAGTCGCATCACCAAAGATTGGGAAGTTTGGCCCCCATGTCTCCGCCAGTTTTAAGCGATAAACTTTGTCGTCAGCAGCATGAGCAGAAGTAGTTACAAATGCCATAACAGCAACCATCGCTGTCGCTTTGAGCACTCGTTTCAGAGATTTTTGGATAAGACTCATCGTTCACGTCCTTTGTCACCAAGGTTATTGTTGTCATCCATTACATAAGGATTCGCTATAGAAGATGGGACATTACATGGAAGTAAGAAATGGGCATGAACACGCACAAATTTGTGCTTTGAAACGGGCTTTAGCCATTAGTATTACGTAGTTATACGTAGTTATACGTAGTCTTTATGATGGCTAAATTTTATAAAGTCTATTAATCAGATAGTTAAGTTAGCATTCTGGATTATAAGAATAAGGAACTACTTAAGTATCTGACTGCAGAAGAATTTACACAGTATTTAAAAAAATGTGACAAATGACGGCTTTATATCTTTAGAATTCTCAATTAGAAACTCTATTAAGCGTATCGCAGGTAAAAAAATACCCCGACTAATGTCGAGGCATTTAATTAGAAAACAGAATTACAGCGGTAATTAAACTGCTTTATAGATAACTTTGTTACCTGCTAACTGCTCTTTTTGAACTAGGTTTTCTTCAAGAAGCTTCTTCAGTGCGCCAGTAGCCCATGATGCCGCTTTAGTGTCTTCTTGACCTGCAGCTTGACCAATACCTTTAGGGTTAATACCTTCAGCATTTGCTACAACGATGTCTAGTACTTGTTGCTGCTTAGGAGTAAGTGCAACCTCAACCGTTTTTGCTGCAGCTACTTTCTTTTCAGCTACAACTTTCTCAGCAACAGAAGGTGCTGCTGCTTTTTCAACAGCAGGCTTAGCCGCTTTAGGTGCAGCAGCTACTTTTGCTACTGTCGCTTTAATGCGTTTTTGCAGTTTCATCTGCACCTTACGCTTATGAGCAAGTCTCATCGAATATTTCTCCAGTTCACTGCATCTCAGCAGGGATGAAAATTTGAAGCGCGTTTTATACCAAAATTCACAAGCGATTTGTAGGTTTTAGCGGCGAAACGCGATGAAAAATGCGCTCACTGCATAGAACGTCTACTATTTAATCAGATAAATTGTGAACGGATTTATTGAATACTGGGTATAAAAACAGAGGTTCTTTGCACTTAATAAGCAATAAGTTGAGCAATCAAAATCAGAGACCTCAGACTCATTATTCATTGAGGTTAAAAGCATGGAAACGCTGCATCTGACTAACTCACATTTCAAATCCAACTCCCCAGTGAACAAACTGATCATGCTCCTTGTGGTGCTGATTACCTTGTTTCTGGTTCTAATTTCACCTGGCTGGAAGCAAGCGATGCTCTCTGTGGTGCTGATGACCATCATCATCGGCTTTGCAATCATGATGATTAAAAAGAGCCAAGTATCTTATACCTTGACCGCTTCGCATTTTCAGCAGCACCTTTTCAAAGGCGGATGGGTCGTCCGTTGGAAGAATATCGACTCCATTGGTGTGTGTACTTATGAGCAAGAAGGGTGGCATCAACCACTACCTTGGATAGGCATACGCCTCAAGCATTACTCGCCCTACCTCAACGCGATATGTCCACGTATCGCAACTGAAATTTTATTGGGCCAACGCGCACTGCTCTATTTGGGAGCGAGACAAAATAACTGCGAGACAAAGTTCGAAGACATGGTGCTCGACCCTGCTCCCTACATCAATGAGGACGGAATGCAATTCGACGGCCTACAAGCCATGCTAGCAAATAGAATGAGATATCAAAGGAAGTTCTATGGCTATGATGTGTTTATTTCGGCCAGTGATTTGGATAGAGAGGCGGAAGAGTTTGTAGGGTTGGCTCGACGGTACCTAGCGGCAGCCGAGCCAGATGCATAATTTACGAGAGCTAAATCTGCATGCTCTAGTATAGCGGCATCTCATCAGCGACAAACGGGTTAGTTTTACGCTCATGACCAAAAGTCGATTGAGGACCATGACCTGGGACGAAAGTAACGTCGTTACCAAGTGGCCAGAGTTTCTCTTTGATCGAGCCAATAAGCGTGTTGAAATCACCTTGTGGGAAATCTGTACGACCAACACTGCCGTTAAACAGAACATCACCGACAAATGCCAAACGCGCGTCTTCGCTATAAAGCACTACGTGGCCCGGAGTATGGCCTGGCGTGTGGATGACATTTAGGGTTTGCTGACCAAAAGTGACCTTGTCACCTTCATTCAGCCACTGATGAGGTTCAAAGGCCTCTGTCAAAGGAAAACCAAACATTTGGCTTTGGCCTTCTAGGCCTTGCAACCAGAAGTTGTCCGCTTTATGAGGACCAACAATCTCTGTACCGCCCAGCATAGCAGCCAAAGGCTCAGTGCCACCTACATGGTCCAAATGACCATGGGTCAATACTAGATTCACAACGTCAACACCCAGTTCTTTGATTAACATTGCTAGTTGCTTCTCGTCGCCACCTGGATCAACCACAATCCCCTTCATGGTTTCATCACACCAAACGATAGAGCAGTTTTGAGAGAAAGATGTTACTGGAACAACTTGGTATTTCAGAGCCATAGATAACCTATACCGAATAAATTTGCATGAAAACTGCCGCAACTATGACACTAACCCTAAGCGACTTCAAGCTTTGTGGGACGGGTTGTTCACGGCGATTTATCGCAAAAAATAGAGTATCAATAAGGTGTTACCAAGAACGTACTGCTCCGGTATCGATATGAACAAAGTTACTGCGTGGATAATAACCAACCCCACCCGCTTTTAAGCTAAGCGCGGCTTCACGCACGGTAGAGAGCTTCACGCCATCTAAACGGAAATCAATGGCCTTTCCTTCCATGTGCATGCTTTTCTTCGCTACACCTGAAGAGCCATTACGTAAAGATGCATTGGTTACCGGAGAGCGATAGCCGGAAATCACAATGACTTCTGACTCAGTCCCAATTAACTTTTGAATTTGGCTGATTTGGTCGAACAAGCGTCGATCCATTGGGTGCACTTCGTTACGGCGATGATCGCGACAGAACTGATCCAAGCGTTTCAACTCTTCATCCACATAACCTTTACCATCGAAGTAGCAGGACTCTAGCAACTCACCTGTGTTTAAGTTGTTCATTGCGAGTACTCGTGGTTCATCAGGCAACGCAGCCCAAGAGATACTTGGCATTGCAGATGCGACAACCACACCACCAGCGGTCATTTTAAGAAAATCACGACGGGAAAAATTACGACTTACCATTTAAAAGATACTGCTCATTTACTGTACAAGCAGCGGACATTACCGAAACCAATTTAGCGCGTCAAATGCATAAATTGGTCCGGCTTGTCACATTTAGGCTGGAATTCTTGTTTACTTATTGAACAGCAAACAGATTTTATGAATTGTAAATTTTTTTAAATTGAGAACGAATCTCACCCTTGATGATCGTATTGATAAATGTCATCACGATAGTAAAGCACACCCTCTTCTAACCATGCCGTTTGATAAATGATATGCACTTGAATGCGTTCACTCAATGGTACGGAGTTATTTGAACGACGTGAGCTTTGACGCTTCTTAGCTAACCGCTCTTCTAAGCCTTGAGTTTTGAACAGCAATTCTGCTAATTGATCGGCATTCTCTACTCTCACACAACCTGAACTATAAGCCCGTCGATCTTGCTGGAACAAGTTTTTACTTGGCGTATCGTGCAAGTAAATCGCTTGTGGATTAGGCATGTTGAATTTGTACAGACCCAATGCGTTGTGCGCACCAGAAGACTGTCGCATGCGGTAAGGGAACGTTCTTGGATTTACGGTTGCCCAGTTGATCGTCGTAGGGTCGATGATCTCACGCGATGTCCAAGAGCGAATAATCTGAATGTTGTGTTCCATCAGGTACATTGGATTACGCTTCACCTTAGGAATGATGTCTTTCACCATGATTTTCCAAGGCACGTTCCATGTAGGATTAAGAATGACGGAATCTAACGTCCCCGTCATGATTGGTGTCTTACGTGACGCTCGCCCAACCACTACCTTCGATTCAAACAGAGCTTGGCCATCATGCCAATAAGTGACCTCATACCCAGGCACATTAACAAATACGACATTGTCACGCTCTTTTGCCCAAATACGAGAGCGCTCAGCATTTAACGCTAATGAATGTAAACGTTGTTGTGGCGAAAAATTAATCCAACGAAGCGTGTTTGGACCAATCACACCGTCTTGTTTTAGGCCATGAATACGCTGAAACTCTTTGACTGCAAGCTCTAGATTTTCATCATAAAGTGTTGTTTCTGTCTCCAAATGTCCTACGTCAACACCGACAATTTGCATTCGTGCAATCAAACTTGCTTTATCAAACAAGTCGTCACCCACTTTCGCCAAGCGTTGATCTTGTTGATACAAAGGGAACTCAAATTTGGCGTACGTCGACAAAGACGCAAATGCCGTGTTAAACGACTCATCCATTTGTAGGGGGGAACGAAGACCATCAAGAAATTGGCCCATCTTTCCGACAGTGATTTCATTACTCAACAGAGAAAGGGTTTCAATGCTCGGAGCAGGAAGCTTGATGTGGTCTTTGTTTGCGAACAACCAATTGATGCCTTCTTCAGGCACTTGCTCAAGGTAACTAAGATACATGAGCAATGAGTCCGTCATCACAAGATCGAAGTCAAGCTTATCACCTTGTGCTCTAACTTGTTCGATACGACGAAGCTGATCGTCAAACTCTTGAGTTACGTCTGCTAGTGCCACCAAATTCATCTGGAACACTAATCGATCGACATCACTGTCATTTTCCCAATTCAGGCGGTAATTGGTGCTTTGGTAAAGTTGATCAATCACTTCTGGGTAATGGATCATCTTCTCGACTGACAGCTGAGCAACTGCCCCTTCTTGCTCTGTTTGTGCAGAAGCATCGAGAGAAACTACAGTAGAAAAGCTGCAAAACGGCACCATAAGTGCCGTTATTATAAGGAATCTAGCAATCACTGAATCGATCCTTCCGTTGTTTGCCATAAAAAAAGTATGGCAAATATCTCACGGGTTGCAGCTTTAAAATTAAGAATCTGAAGATGAAATCGACAACAAATTTCTCAATAAGCAATTAAGTCATGATCTTTCTAGATAATTCGCGACCAATGGTTGTCCCATTGGATGCCGCTAGAGAAGCTTTTTTTTGACTCTAATGGCCGTTGCTCAACCACTTTTCCTGCACCCGAACTCACTCGAAATTCATCGCCATAAATCACGACGCCAGACGCATCCGGCAAGGCATTAAGCTCAACCAACTTGCCGGTAGATTTAGACCAGATTCCATAACAACTACCAGGGGGAGAAGTCGCTAAAATCCATTCATCTGTCGCAGCAATACTCGCCACATAGTGATTGAATCGGGCCCACTCTTCAGGCTCAGCTTGAAGATCTTGCATTTCACCACCACGCGTGTGCATGGAGATCAAGGCTGGATACTCGTCCGGTTCGCCACGATATTGCTGACCACAAAGCACGGTTTCCGCACCATCATGAGCTAAATGACGAATACTTAGCTTATGATCTGGTAAAGAAACCTGATCCAATAACTCGCCATCTTGCGAGAGGTAGCTCAAGCTAGGTGCCATATTGTCGAGGTTTAACGGTTCACGACCGTTGGTGTGTACTCCACCGACTCCAATCGCTAATGCGCCGTCCGGCATCATGATCACTTCATGAGGCCCAAGGCCAAAGCCCGTTAACTCATCGATCTTTTGATATTGCTTTTGCACATCATAAACACCAATGATCCCACGACTTGTCCCCCTCTCCCCTTCTGTGGCAAATAGCAACGTGCCATCATGGGAGTAAACACCATGACCATAGAAATGGCGATTCGGTTTTGCTAGCTGCAGTTTGATCATCTGCTCTGAGCGATAGTCAAACACCATGAAGAAAGTACCAGGTCGGCGGCCAAAAACCACGGCATGACCTTGTGGGTTTGTCGCCACACCATGACCACGCTCTGGGATCGGCAATGTCGTGATCGGCATACCGTGTTCATCAGCGACGACAGCTGCAAACTTATCTCGGCCTATGATTGAACAGCCAATCAATGCAGCCTCTCGCGATGTTGTCGAAGCACAACCAAATGGCATAACGGGCGCTGCAGCTCCAAACAGAGCGGCCTTTAATAATGTGCGGCGGGTTTGATCAGTCACCATCGGTAGCATTGAATCCTATTACGACACCAAGTTCGATCGCCACTTCTTCGTGGATCAAGTACTTCAATTGCTCTAGCTTATTGTATTGAGCGAGCACCATGCGATAGCCTTCTTTTGTTTGTAGTGCAGCAAATAAGCTTTTATCTTCTGGCCAAGTTTCTAACGCCATTTCAAACTGATGAACGACACGGTCTGCGAGATCTGCATGGCCTTGCTCTCTCAGTAGCGCATCTAGACCATTTCCATTAGCAAAGTACAACGCTTCCATCCCTTGAAGGTTGGCTTTTAAGTTTGAAAGCGAGGTCTCTGAACGCCACGATTCTGAAAAATACGGGCGAGGCTTACCAATCTTCGCTAGTGGTCGACTGAGCTTCTTCATGCTGTATTCAAGCTGATTCGACAGAAGAGAAATGTACTCTGACTCCCATTCCGCCATCTCTAATGACTTCCATGGATTTTCTGCCCAAGAATCTGCAATGATCTGTGCTTTCTCATGCAAGTTTTCAGCAATCGCAACGCCAGTTGCACAAGTATTGTTATTGGTAGAAAGTGTCGATGCATTGTCGTAAATCAACCATTCCAACGCCCCCAGGCCCTGCACAGTAACGCTTTGTGTCGCAATCTGCTCTGATGTCCATTCTTGTTCAGATTTCGTCAGTACCGACATTTTACGTCCAGTGGTGTTCTTTTTATCTGGCCAAAACTGAACATTCCAACTTTGCTCTAATGCCGTAGCAGGACCGCGCTCTTGGCCTTGAAGTGACATCCAAGACAACATGGTTTGGTGCCATTGCTGCTTTACTTGAGCATCATTTTTCGACTCTGATGCGCAATAATCTGCGAAGCGTTGTTCAAGTTCTGTGCTTTGCGCTAAAAACGTCTGAGCTGATTGAAACTCGACCTCGTACACGCTTTGAGAAATATGACTTGTACTCTCAGGCTTTGCAGAGCTCGAACTAATGGTCGATTGGCAACCAACCAAACTTAACGTTGCGGTAATCGCACTCACTAACAGTGTTTTTTTCATGGTTGCTTCCTTATAGAGAATTCAGAAACGCAATCAATGCATCTCGTTCTTTTTTGTTCAGTGCTAAGACGTTTTGTTTTGCCGTTTCAGCTTCACCGCCATGCCACAACACCGCTTCCATTAGGTTACGAGCACGGCCGTCATGTAAGAAGTACGTGTGACCGTTTACTTCTTCGGTATAACCAATGCCCCATAACGGCGCAGTTCGCCACTCACGGCCGTTTGCTAAGTATTCCGGGCGGTTATCGGCTAAGCCTTCACCCATGTCATGCAGAAGCATGTCTGAGTATGGGTGGATAAGCTGCTTAGAAAGCGCTGGCAATTCAGGTCGTTTCGCCGTTTTTACACTGGTCTTATGGCAGCTTTCACAACCCGATGATGCAAAGATCTGCTGTCCTAGTTGCACTTTCGGATCCTTGACATTGCGACGAATCGGCACCGCCAAGTGCTGGCTGTAAAACTCAACGAAGTCGAGAATATTTTCACTCACTTCTGGTTTACCGCCATTTGGCATGTCGTCACAAATGCTTTGCTTCGAGGTGCAGTTTTCGTTCGGGAATAAATGGCTTGTCAAACCCACATCGCCATTGAATGCCGCCGCATTTTGCTGCATCAACGTCGGTTGTCCTGCTTTCCATCCAAAACGACCAATTGAGAAGTCACCCTTCTCAATGTCCCACACCTTATTTACTTTGCCTGAGATACCATCTTTGTTGGCATCTTGCTCATCAGCCCAAGTAAGTAGCGTTTCGTCAGGAATACTCTCCAACAAACCAAGACCGATCATTGGCGGCGCAACACGCGCGGAAAATTCCGTATCTGGGTGCATGTCACCATAGCCTAATTCGGTAATTTTCAGGTTTGGTTTTCTCAAAACGACTGTCGTTCCATCTTTAAACTGCACCGGAACATCGGTATAGGTAATGTCGATTTTTCCTTCTGGTTTTTGGTCTTGGAGTGCAAAATCTTGTAACTGGCCGCCGTATGTTGGTTCAGGAATTCCGCCGTCTTTGATGAACGCTTTCTTTTGTTCTGGGGTCATTGCAGGAATGCTTAAGCGCACCAGCATAGACACCGCATGTAAATCGTCTTTTTCTGGTGGATGACCACGGCCATCTTTGATGTGACAGTTCTGACAACCATTAGTGTTAAAAAGCGGGCCTAAGCCATCACGAGCATCTGTTGACGCTGGCGCTTGTACCCAAGGGTTACGAAAAAAGCTGTTACCTACACTGAAATCGAGGCGCTTACTCATCGGCAAGTTGGCAGCAGGAAGAGAATACGCATTCGCGCCGTCTTTTTTAACACTGGTTTTGCCACCAGACTTAACATCGTAAGCCATGGCAGAAGAAGAAAGGAGCGCGGCTAGCGCAGAAATTAGGTATGGCTTCATATCATTGCTCTACATATACAACAAGGGTGATAACAACGAGCTCAAACGGCAAAAGGGCTCACAAAGAGCCCTTATTTATTATGGTTATGAACGATTAAAACTCGTGGTCAGCAGTATCAGGGCTTAGGCTGTCGATGCCGACAATGTTTGCCGCTCGCTCAATCGCACCGGTCTGGGCTACCAATGACATGATGGTGTCGTTTACTAGCGCGTTGCCTTGTGCGTTGCCCGCTGCGATCAATTGATCGAAGTGCTGGTTGTTCTTCTCAGCAGACGTTACTAATTCACCAACTTGGCTACGAGTCATGTCAAACTGCTTTTGGATCTCTTTCGCTGCTTTTTGATCTTTTTGAGCAACAAGATCAGCGATACTTGGACCAGACAGTTCTTTACCGTTTACACCTTTGTAGGTACCAGTGTAAACGTTGTAGATACCTTGCTCATTGTAGTAGTGAGAGTTATGCGTGTTATCTGAGAAACAATCGTGCTCGTCTTCTGTCGAGTTCGCTTCTAGTGCCACCTTCATACGCTCACCCGCCAGCTCACCTAGAGAAAGAGAACCCATGCCGAATAGCATTTTGCGTAGACCATTTTCAGCCGAGCCAGCAAGTAGCTCTTCGCGGTAGTTGCCTTTCACTTCTGCAGACCACTGTTTTTCCATCCACTCAAGGTCTTGAACCAGCAGATCAGCAGCGGCTTTTAGATACTCGCCGCGACGGTCACAGTGACCGTTAGTACATTCAGATCCCACAACAAAATCTGTGTAAGCACGTTGACCAGCACCTGCGTTAGTGCCGTTTAAGTCTTGGCCCCATAATAAGAACTCAATCGCGTGGTAACCAGAAGCCACGTTTGCTTCCGAGCCGCCAACTTCGTTCAAGTCCGCAATTAATTCTGGTGTAATTTTTGATACATCGAGTTTAGACGCACCAATCTGTAGGCTTGTATTGGCAATAATGTTAGCAGAGGCGCCTTCGTTACCTAATTCGTATTGGTAATCTGTCGCAACGTAATCGATCAGCCCTTCATCCAGTGGCCATGCATTTAGCTGGCCTTCCCAATCATCAACGACTGCGTTACCAAAACGGAAAACTTCAGACTGTTGGTAAGGTACACGAGAGTCAAGCCAAGCTTGTTTTACTCCTTCAAGCTTTGCAGCAGATGGGGATTTTAGGAATTCGTCGATTTTTACGTCGAGTGCTTTAGCTGTTGTCACTGAATCAGCAAATACAGCATGAGCAACGTCCGCGTAATGTTCGACAACTTGTTGTTGAGTTACTGAAGCAGCAACCGTAGAACCACTAGCAATGAGAAGTGATGCAGCAATAGATTGGACTAACACTTTTTTTGCATTCATCAGAAGCATCCTTGTTGAGCGTTTTTAATAATCTTATTCGTAGTGCTAATTATTCTTATTTGCACTTTTGTCCCGAGATAATACAAATTTACAATTTATTTGCAACTCTAGATACAAAAAAAGCCTCATAAATATGAGGCTTTTAAAATGCTTTATTGTTAGATTTATCTTTAAAGATTAAACCTTTAGGTGATGTTTACCATGGGAAACTTTCGCCTTCAGATAATTTTCATTGCCATCTTTGATGTGCGCAGAAGTATTGACAACCTCTGCGATTTCAATTCCGTACTCTGACAACTCGCGTATCTTCTTAGGGTTGTTAGTAACAAGCTGAATCTTATTCACACCTAGTGCTTCAAGCATTTGTGCTGCTTCTGTGAAGTCACGTAAGTCATCATCGAAGCCCAAATGATTATTTGCTTCGTAGGTATTCATACCCTGACTTTGAAGACGGTATGCATCAATCTTGTTATAAAGACCGATACCGCGGCCTTCTTGACGAAGGTATAGGATAATGCCACCTGATTCGCCCATTCGATTGATGGTCTCTTCTAGTTGCTCACCGCAGTCACAGCGTGAAGAGTGGAACACATCGCCAGTCAGACACTCAGAATGCATACGCACTAAAGGCATATCCTGCGTTTGATCCGCTTGTTTAAAGATAATTGCTACATGCTCTTTATCTGTCTTTAGGCCATGGAAAGACAGGATTTCGGCATCTATGTTGCTGTTAGCCCCGACTTTAAAATCTACTCTGGCACGTACTTCCGCCATATCTACACTCACTCGATTTATTGCTTGATGCATTTTCGTTATCGCATTCATGGGATTGCTCTCATTTGCTCTTCAACTATGGGGATTGATACCGCATTTTTCAATGTTGAGATCACAACAAGGCGTACTCTTATTCTAGCAACAGCGAGAATTCATAGCGAAAATGATCCCCAACTGCCGACTTTACATTTGTTATAGTATAACATTTACAGCTAACTACAATAAAAAAACCCCAGACAAATTTGCCTGGGGTTTAAAGTCGCTAAGTTTGAATCGGTTTAATGAGTTTGGCTTCGCTTCCATACAGCGAGCTCAATCCAAACGGCTTCGAGTTCTTGAATTTCCTCGTCGGTTAAGACGGCGAGAGACGAAGTGACTTGTGGCAGCTTCGGTGACTGCAATGCACGAATCTGCGAATAAAAGTCCTTTTTTAATTGCGATATAACTGAATCCACTGCGTACACCTTTCGTTCTTTTATTACTTCTCCAGCTCATTTTTATGGTCTGCTATTCACTGGAGCCTTCATAAATTCTGCAAAATGATAACATTCTGCTTGTTATGTGCACAATTTATTTTTAATAGTGGAATTATCATCACATTAATTACGTTTTGTCATTCGGATCGAATATAAGACAAAAAAGATCAAAAATAGCGCAGGAAAGATCCACAACAATGCTGTGGAATAATTAAACGGCGGCTGATAAAGAACAATATTCCCATACCTTGCAACTAAATATTCTTTGACCTCTTGTTCACTACTCCCCTCATTCACCATCGTGTAGACCTTTAAACGTAAGTCTTTTGCCGCTGGGGCATTTGATTCAACAAGGTTTTGATTTTGGCATTGAGGACAGCGTAATGTCTTGGCTAGAGCGGTTGCCTGTTGTTGCACTTCAACAGAATAAAACTGAAATAGATCAACATTCTGCTTAATGTCTTCCGCTTTCACTAAAGATGAAAATAACGTAAAAGCTAACAAACAGGCGAGTAGATAATTAAATCGAAACATCAAAATACTCCGAAAATATATCATTCCATTTACCTTTAGTGAGCTCTCCACGATATTTGATCAACACGATTCCATTTTGATCAATCAAGTAAGTTTCTGGTGTACCTATTACACCAAGTTCAACAGCAAGCTTTCCATTGGGATCACTGATCACCTCTTTATATGGATTTCGTTTAAAGCTCAAATATTCACGAGCAGCTTGTTTTTGGTCTCGGTAATTCAAACCAATGATGGGTACACCCTGCTCTGCTAATAGAAGTAATTCATCGTGCTCACTCTTGCATATTCCACACCAAGAAGCCCAAATATTCAGCAATTTATAACCTTCGCTTTTAAACACGGTTTGGTTTACTTCCTTTTCAGAAAGCAATGATATCGAGGTAAAGCTAGGAATCACCAACTTGCGCTGCTCAGACAATTCAACATTGGGCCTGTCAGACAGAGCGGTTGCCGTAAGAACAGCAAACAAAGCCACAACGCTAACAAGAAATAACAACTTAAGCGTATTCTTCGACACCATGTGCCACCTTTTTTCTTTTGTTCGCGAGTGTCATTAACGCACCAAATACTGCGATTAGCCCACCACTCCAAATCCACCAGATACCGGCTCGATACTGAAGTTTAATTGCATAGGCATTGGAATCTACTTTATCGCCTAGCGTGACATAGTAGTCTCCATGCCACAATGAACGAATGGCTGGCTCGGTCATATTCATAACTCGAACTGGATAATGGCGTTTTTCCGGTTGAAGGGACAAGGTACGACCATCTTCCAAATGAAGATAAATACTCGCTCGTTCTGCGGTGTAATTTGGACCAATTACCCACTCAATGCCATGATAATCAATACTAACGTCTGAACGTTGGTGCGAGCTCTCAGGCTCAACTCGCAAATGATATTCATAAGAATAGTCACTGTTTATCACCGCCCCACTTGCGGCGAGGGCAAAACCAATATGTGCCATTACCATAGGAATCAGCGTCACCTTAGCCTCAGACGTTAATATCAGCAAAAAATGGGCGACCACAACCCACACCGCTAACATAATCGTGATCAAACTGGTTGTACGCACGCTTTCAACCGAGAAAACAAACACGAAAGCAGAGCTCACCACTGCCAACATAGCAATCAAGGCAAAGATAAAAGCATTTTTATCCGCTCCCTTTTGCCACCTAAGCAAAGGAATAATCGCCATTACGCCCAATGCTAATAATGACAATGGGAATAGAAAGCTGTTGAAGTAAGGAGCACCAACGGAAATATTACCAAGTCCTAACAGTTGGTAGACCATCGGGTAGAACGTACCCAAGAAAACAATCGCTGTAGTAATGACGAACAAGCCTATCGCAACGTAAGTCAAGTATGCTCGGCTAAGAAGAGAAACTAGCTTAAAAGCTTTGATGCCGTCACCTCGAACGATAAGTATCCCAAAAGTGACCACGACCAACAGACTCAACACCGCCAGCAGTAATAAGCCTTTGGTTGGATCAACCGCAAAAGCATGCACCGAGGTAAGAACCCCAGAGCGCACAATGAATGTTCCCAAAATACTCAAACTAAAAGTCGCAAATGCCAACGCATAGGTACTCCATAGAGCACTTTTATGTCTTTGAGCTAGAACTCCGCTGTGTAACAGTGCGGTTCCGGTTAACCATGGTAATAATGAAGCGTTCTCTACTGGGTCCCAGAACCACCAACCGCCCCACCCTAACTCGTTGTAAGCCCACCAAGAGCCAACCAAAATACCGACAGTGAGTGTCCCCCAAGCAAAGAAAGCGGCACGACGAGCAATCCCGTACCATTCACTCAGAGGACATTTACCCAGCAAAGCAGCTAAAGCAAAGGCCAATATCGCGGCATAACCGACATAACCTAAGTAAAGCAGTGGTGGATGAATAATAAGCCCAATGTCTTGCAACATCGGATTCAAGTCTCGTCCTTCTGTAGCTAGGACTTGAGCGTATTCAAAGGGGTTAGAAATTGTTAATGTGAACCACGCAAAGACGGCTATTAAGACGTTCATGATGCCTAAGCAGTCACCTATATATTGCGTACTAATAGGAGATTTAAACGCAATAAATGACGCCCACACGCTAAGCGTTACCACCCAAAACAGCATCGAGCCTTGATGCCCTCCCCATGCGGCAGCAACCTTAAAAGAGACTGGCAAATGGCTATTAGAGTGAGCTATGACATATTCAAGAGCGAAGTTGTCTTTAATGAAACAAAGAACAAGAAGCAATAGACAGATAACGGAAGCTAAACTGATGATGTGCGACGTGGCAATTTGATGTGTTAACGCCACGTTCTTTCCGATAGCACGTCGAAACCAGTGCAACAATGCTGCGCTGCTGGACGCCATGACCACCAATACCAGTAAGAAAAACCCCAATTCAGCTTCCATTTTACCTCCTTATACAACCGTCATTTGGCCTGCATAAAGGATGAACGTACGTAGCATGATTACACCGACCAAGCTCAAAGTGGTAACGACAAAGACATAACTGCCTTTATGGCGCACTTCTGAAGGTATCAGCCAGTTCATGGTAAGAGGTGTTAGCATACCTATTAGTACTACACCAACCCAGAACCACTGCGCCCAAAAGCCACTGGATATCGCGTTCCACGCAGCTGCTTCATTTTGCCCTCCACTGAAGATTAAGCCCGTGAAAAATGTCACCAATACGAACAATTCGAACAACACCACTGGGCGTTCAAACCCGTGAACCCAAGACACGCTAGGGCTGCTAGTCGGTTCTTTAAAGACGAGAATTCCGAACATCAAGCAAGCCGCTGCGCCAGAAGACAAGCTCGAGAACAAGAATAAAATAGGCAGCACTGGGTTGTTAAGCATTGGGTAGGTCTTCAATGCAGACAGTAAGAAACCGGTGTATGCAGCTAAGACTATCGCTAAGAATCCCAGAAAAAGTTCTATGGCGTTGTTGCCTTTACCTAACTTAATAAGCAGACCATCAACAAAGTCCAGTAGCTTACTTGGCAGCTTTCCTTCACAGAAGTTGATGATAGGATGGCGGAAAATTACGCCGATCCAGGCAAACAACACAATCATGTACACTTGGAACAGGATAACGCCCATCGACATCACGGAAGTCGGATTGTAGTAAATCATGATCTTCCAAAACTCTAGCGGTTTAGTTAGGTGGAAAATCAGAATAACCAAACCAGCAATGATACCAAATGGCGCCAACCAAGCCATGGCCTTCATGATGCCGTTATTTGCTGGGTCACCCTCGATGACTTTACGTTTTAGATAGATGGCAATCATCACCGCACCAGCGGACATACCCGCTAAGAACAAATAGATCGCGATAATCCAATCCCAGACTAACGAGTCAAAGTGGAAAGCACTTTCAAAGCCGTTCATGATGACACCTCCCCTTTGCTATGCGGAATTTTATACAGCTTAGGTTGCGTACCTAGGTGCGATTTATCCCGGTAAACAACGTGGCCTTCTATCACTTTGCTCACTTCACTCGTCGGATCGTTCAAATCACCAAATATCAGTGCCTTCGTCGGACAAGACTCCACACAAGCTGGCTGTTTACCTTGCGTTAAATTGGTATCGCGACAGAAATTACATTTATCTGCAGAGTGGTCAACAGGGTTGAAAAAGCGCACTTGGTAAGGGCAGGCCGCTAAGCAATAACCACAGCCGACACATTTCTCTTTGTGCACATCGACGATGCCTGTCGTTTCGTCTTTATATGCAGCGCCTGTTGGACAAACATACACACAAGGTGGGTTATCACAGTGCTGGCAAGATTCACGAGTGAATTGGTATTCCACATCAGGGAATTCCCCTATCGGCTCTCCCCGATGAATTTTAAGACGAGTCACACCTTCCGGAACATTATTCACTTCACGACACGCATCAGTACACGCGGTGCAACCAATACAAGCCGTTTCATCGTGTACCATACCTAAACGTTTAGCTCGCTCACTGTCACTGGCATAAAGAGAAGAGCTCACAACGGAAGTGCCTGCAACGCCTGTGGTCAAAATCAGTGCGCCGCTACCGGCTAAGAAATTTCTTCTAGAACATTTCATGCTATCTCTCCTCCTCTTTTGCGAGTTCAGGCTCGATGGCAAATTCAGAGTGACAGTCGACACATTGCTTAATCAGTTCTTTACGGTCGTATGCCAGCGCTTTGGCTTTCGCAGCATGCACATCATGACAATTTGAACACGTCAGGTTTTTCGCGTGTACATCATGCGTCCAGTGACTTTCACGTAACTTCAACGGTGTATGACAATCCACACATTGACTATTGGCTTTAAGGATTAAACTTGGATCAAGAAAGACTTTATCGTGAACGGCTTGAGATTGTGCTGCGGAAAACTTAATCACCTCCGAAGCACCTTCACGGTGATCGGGTCCGATATTACTATGACAATTCGTGCAGTTGAGCTGTTTGCCCTGGCTTAATAGCGCTTGCGGGTCATGCGATAGATTCAGAGTATCTTTGGCGTCCTTATGACACTGGAGACATTTATAGTCTCTGTCACGGGTTAATTCGACTTGATGGCGCTCGGTTTGAACACCTTCAACAGGCTCTGAAGAAGTCGCATGGGCGGCGATGGAAAAACCATAGACGGCAAAGATGAAGAGAAGTTTCAACATTGTCTCTATGGCCAATTTTATATTGCCCATATTTTCTTTCCTTAGCTCTTAAATAAGTGATAATTATTCTCAATTATTTATTTGAGCGACAATTAATTTCCTCTGAAGATATTTTTAACATCTTCAAATGACATCAATTCTTATTTCAGAAAGCCACAACGCTAAACCTATATTTATAATACCTCTATTATTCATAAGAGGTAGAGACAACCGTTCAAAAAGCGAGCTTAATCACCCTATTTTTAAAATGGTTAAAAAGCTAACCCCTTATCAAACAAAGCATTGATAACTACCCCTTTAGGGTTATATAAATTCAAACATGATTGAGATCACTGGTATAAATTGATCTAAAACAAAACAAGTTCCGCTCACTATTTCATCTATTTAATTAAGTCATATTATAAACAGTAGATCTCCGATTCTTATTTGGAATAGCTTCTCACAACGCTGCTAATAAAAATGAATATGGAGATAACACCGTGAGCATAAAACACTGGATGAGCACACCTATCGCGGTTGCGACCTTATTCGCCAGCCAATTATTTTTGGTCGGCGCTCCGTTGGCGGCGGAAGATAAAGGTCTCATCGATCCACGCAATGACGCCTTCGAACAAAACCACCCTGACCAATACCATTCTTGGAAAGCGACATCTGAAAGCGAACATATTGAAGATGCACTCGGAGAAGACCCTAATATGGTCATTCTTTGGGCTGGCTATGGCTTCGCTAAAGACTACAATAAGGCTCGCGGGCACTTTTACGCTCTCGATGATGTTCGTCAAACACTTCGCACTGGTGCGCCCACCGATGAAAAATCAGGCCCCATGCCAATGGCGTGTTGGAGCTGTAAGAGCCCAGATGTCGCACGTGTGATTGATGAACGAGGTGAAGATGGGTATTTCGAGGGAAAATGGGCACGCTTGGGCTCAGAAATCGTAAATCCTATTGGCTGCTCTGACTGTCACGATACTCGCTCTGAGGAGTTCAAAAATGGCGAGCCAGCACTTGCGGTCACTCGCCCGTATGTTGAGCGAGTTTTTGATACGTTTGGAAAAAAATTTGATGACCAATCCCGCCTCGATCAACAAGCCTCTGTTTGTGCACAATGCCACGTTGAATACTACTTCACAGGCCCAACAAAAGCGGTCAAATTCCCTTGGGATATGGGAACTTCAGTAAACGACATGGAGAAGTATTACGACGCACTAAACTTCAAAGATTGGACGCATGCCGTTTCTAAAGCACCCATGTTAAAAGCACAACACCCTGGTTACGAAACTTGGCGAGAAGGCATCCACGGTAAGAACAAAGTAGTTTGTGTAGACTGTCACATGCCGAAAGTAACCAAAGAAGATGGCACTGTGTATACCGATCATAAAGTCGGTAACCCATTTGATCGCTTTGATGATACGTGCGCGCAATGCCACACTCAAACAAAAGAGCAGCTACAGGGCATCGTTTCAACACGTAAGGCGCAAGTATTGAACATGAAGCTAACCGCCGAGAAACAAATCGTTGCTGCACACTTTGAAGCAGGAGCGGCTTGGGATGCCGGTGCAACAGAAGAAGAAATGCAACCAATCTTACAAGACATCCGTCACGCACAATGGCGTTGGGACTATGCAATAGCGTCTCACGGTGTCCACATGCATGCACCTGAAGTTGCGCTCGAAGTGCTCGGTACCGCCGTTGACCGTGCTGCGGATGCGCGTACTAAACTTGTTCGTCTACTTGCGAAGAAAGGCATTACCGAACCAGTACAGATCCCGGACATCTCCACTAAAGCGAAAGCGCAGCAAGCACTCGGTATGGACATGGAGAAAATGAACGCCGATAAGAAAGACTTCTTGGAAACCATTGCTCCAGATTGGGATAAGGCTGCAGCCGAACGCGAAGCCACGTACTAATTAAACTGACAGATATGGTTAAATAGATACGACAAGGGGCGCACAGTACGCCCCTTTCTTTATTTCTTCACCCTCGATCTTATCGAGAGATAAAAATTAGATTCACTAGCGACGAGGAAGCCTCGGCCTAGGTTGGATATTTGGACGTGCTTTAGGCATCTGCACATTTGGACGAGCAACTGGTCGCTGGATTTTCGTTTCAGGTAATGCTTTTCTTTGTTGAACCTTTTCTTTCAAGGCTTTGTCTTGTAAAGCTGCAGGCTCAATACGCTCCGGACGATTTTCCCACTTGGTTTGAATCTCCTGCTTTTGTTCTTCAGGAAGCGATTGCCAATGGTCGTCTAACTGACGCTTCATATTGTCAATATTGGCGGACATATCATCGTCCTTCCAATCTTCTACCTTGTCTTTAATCGATTGCTGTTGGTCTTCATCTAAGCCATTCCACCATTCTTCGAGCTTCTCTTTGTATTCATCGTCGTTGTCGCAACAACCCGGGTAGTAATAAATCCAGTAGTCGTCATGATCGTACCACCAAGGATCATAGTAACCTGAAGAATAATAAACCGAAGAGGAAGAGCCAGAATGATCGGAAGAGCTACAACCCGCCAATATAGAGCCGCACAGCAAAACCAATATGCTCAGTGCTTTATTTTTCATTCGTTGCCCACCTTTCCCTCTACTGCTTATTAAATTGTACGCCTACAACAGCTCTTTTGCTTTGTTGATAGAGTTAATGATTTGCACTCTATCTAAGTTTGGATCATTAGAATCTAATAATAGTACCCAAGTATCAATGGCCTCCTGAAAGCGGAATGACAAAAAATGGTCATTTGCGATCAAAGACAAAGCCGCTTCATTGTGAGGTTCAAGTTGTAGCGCTTGTTCAAGCAACAAACCCACTTCATCCGTCATTGCTTGCTTATGAATGTAATACAGGGTCGTCGCTTTAGCGGCAAGCTGAGTAGCACTGACAGGGTCAGTCAATTGGATCGCGTAGTCGAAACAAATAAGAGCACCATCAAACTCTCCTTCGAGCAAATAGCCCTGCCCTAGCTGGAACCAAAGCTCGGCATTATTAGGCTCCTCCCGAAGTTGGGTTTGAATCTCTTCCATGATGTCGCGAGTGGTCATCATGCGTGACATTTCGGCTTGAATCGGCGGTGGCGGCGGTTGTCGAAATAGCAAAAAGCCAGCGGTCGTCAGAACGAAAACTAATACGCAAAAACCAAACCATTTTGCCGGTTTTATTCGAGACGCGCTCAAGGACAACAAGACGATGAACAAACCCATCAACGTGATGGCAACAAAAAACCAAACAGACATAACACGACCTATCGGAGAATGTACGCACAGTTTACTGGTTTATGATTTGAATTGCGGTGATACAAATACAAAAAAGCCGAGCATTTCGCTCGGCTTTCACATTTAGCTATGAAGGTGAAGATTATTCTTCTTCAGAGCCTTCTTCTGCGTCATCTGCTTTTGGCGCTTCAGGTGCTTGTTGCTCTGCATTCACTTCTGTCGTTTCGGCTGCTTCTGCTTCTTCGCCTTCAGGCAATTCAACTTCTTCAACTTCATCGATACGCTGTAGGCCAACCACTGACTCGTCTTCTGCTGTACGGATCAGAGTCACACCTTGAGTGTTACGACCAACTTGGCTAACTTCTGCAACACGTGTACGAACTAGAGTACCAGCGTCGGTGATCATCATCATCTCGTCGCCTTCTTCTACTTGTACCGCACCAACTACTGGACCGTTACGTTCAGAAACCTTGATAGACACAACGCCCTGAGTTGCACGACCTTTCGTTGGGTATTCTGCTAGTTCAGTACGTTTACCATAACCATTTTGAGTAACGGTTAGGATGTCACCTTCGTTCGATGGAACGATCAGAGAAACCACTTGGTCATCGTCTGCTAACTTCATACCGCGAACACCCGCCGCTGTACGACCCATTGCACGTACTTTGTCTTCGCTAAAGCGAACCACTTTACCTGCTTTAGAGAACAGCATGATGTCACTATCGCCGTTGGTGATATCAACACCAATTAGCGAGTCATCATCACGCAAGTTAACAGCGATTAGACCGTTTGAACGTACGTTAGCAAACTGGTTCAGTGGGGTCTTCTTAACCGTACCGTCACCCGTTGCCATGAAGATAAATTTCTCTGGAGAGAACTCATCAACAGGAAGGATTGCAGTAATACGCTCGCCTTCCTCTAGCGGAAGGATGTTTACGATTGGCTTACCACGAGCAGTGCGAGTTGCATGCGGCAATTGGTAAACTTTCAGACGGTAAGTCTTACCACGAGTAGAGAAACATAGGATGTTATCGTGAGTATTTGCAACAAGTAGACGCTCGATGAAGTCTTCATCTTTCATCTTCGTTGCACTCTTACCTTTACCACCACGACGCTGAGCTTCGTAGTCGCTTAGAATTTGGTACTTAACGTAACCTTCGTGAGACAGAGTCACAACCACGTCTTCACGAGCAATCAGCTCTTCCATGTCAATGTCATGGGTTGCTGCTGTGATTTCTGTACGACGAACATCACCGTAACTATCACGAACTGCTTCTAATTCTTCGCGGATCACTTCCATTAGACGCTCAGTGCTTGCAAGGATATGCATTAGCTCTGCAATTTCTTCTAGAAGTGCTTTGTATTCATCAAGAATCTTCTCGTGCTCTAGACCGGTTAGGCGGTGTAGACGAAGTTCTAGGATTGCTTGCGCTTGAGTCTCAGTTAGGTAGTACAGACCATCACGGATACCGTATTGATCTTCTAGCCATTCTGGACGAGCTGCATCAGTACCAGCACGCTCAAGCATTGATGCTACGTTACCAAGATCCCAACCACGCGATACCAAGCCAACTTTTGCTTCTGCTGGTGTTGGTGCGTTTTTGATCAACTCGATAACTTCATCGATGTTTGCAAGAGCAAGAGACAGTGCTTCAAGGATATGAGCACGCTCGCGCGCTTTGCGCAGTTCGAAGATAGTACGACGAGTTACCACTTCACGACGGTGGTCAACGAAGCACTTCAACATATCTTTTAGGTTGAATAGCTGTGGCTGGCCGTTGTTTAGCGCAACCATGTTGATACCGAAAGTCGTTTGAAGCTGAGTTTGTGCGTAAAGGTTGTTTAGTACAACTTCACCCACTGCATCGCGCTTACATTCAATAACAATACGCATACCGTCTTTATCCGACTCGTCGCGCAGTGCACTAATGCCTTCTACTTTCTTATCTTTCACTAGCTCAGCGATCTTTTCGATCAAGCGAGCTTTGTTTACCTGGTAAGGGATTTCAGTGACGATGATGGTTTCTTTACCATTCTTCTCCACTTCGATGTCCGCTTTTGAACGCATGTAGATTTTGCCGCGACCAGTTTTGTACGCGTCTACGATGCCTTTACGACCGCTGATAAGTGCTGCCGTAGGGAAATCAGGACCAGGAATGTAATCCATCAGTTCATCAATGGTGATTTCTTCATTATTGATGAATGCAAGACAGCCATCGATCACTTCGCCAAGGTTGTGTGGCGGGATGTTGGTTGCCATACCTACCGCGATACCAGAAGCACCGTTTACCAATAGGTTAGGAATTTTCGTTGGAAGAACCGCTGGGATTTGCTCCGTACCATCGTAGTTAGGTACGTAGTCCACGGTTTCTTTATCTAGGTCAGCCAGAAGCTCGTGGGCAATTTTCGCCATACGTACTTCGGTATAACGCATTGCCGCAGCAGAGTCGCCATCGATCGAGCCAAAGTTACCTTGACCATCGACCAGCATGTAACGAAGTGAGAACGGCTGAGCCATACGTACGATTGTGTCGTACACAGCACTATCACCGTGTGGGTGATATTTACCGATTACGTCGCCGACAACACGGGCTGATTTTTTATATGGTTTGTTCCAATCGTTGCCTAGTACGTTCATCGCGAATAAAACGCGGCGGTGTACTGGTTTTAGGCCATCACGCACATCTGGAAGAGCACGACCCACGATTACTGACATCGCGTAGTCTAGGTATGAACCTCTAAGCTCATCTTCAATGTTTACGGGCGTGATCTCTTTAGCTAAATCGCTCATAGAGCCATTATCCCTCTATTATCTGATCGTAATTACGATACGTGTAAGGTGCAAAAATATAACACACAATTCATCAACGGGGCATCACTTTCCCGCTCCTTTTATCAGGTTGTGAGCTTCGTTATGAGTTAAATGAAGAGAATTTGCACATTCATCCCATATCTTTCTGAAAACTGACTATATTTCCACCAACGTCGTTCAAAAATCTCCCCTGTAGCGATTGTGAGAAAAGAAGCAGTTTTAACGTATCGTACCATTGGAGTATAATCGCGCCTTCCAAAGGACTATTAGCGAAGCGATATAACTATCATGACTAAAGCACAAAACGTCGACCCTAGTGAAATTAAGAAATTCGAAGAGATGGCTTCTCGTTGGTGGGATTTAGAGGGCGAGTTCAAACCTCTTCACCAAATTAACCCGCTTCGCTTGAACTATGTCTTAGACAAAGCCGATGGCCTGTTTGGGAAGAAAGTGCTCGATGTTGGCTGCGGTGGTGGCATCCTTGCCGAGAGTATGGCAAAAGAAGGCGCCGTAGTTACCGGGCTAGATATGGGTAAAGAGCCTCTCGAAGTTGCTCGTCTTCATGCGCTTGAAACAGGCACCAAGTTGACTTACATCCAAAGCACGATTGAAGACCATGCAGAAGAAAATGCGGGGTCTTACGATGTCGTCACTTGTATGGAAATGCTTGAGCACGTGCCAGACCCGCTTTCAGTTATTCGGTCGTGTGCGGCACTTGTGAAACCTGGTGGCCATGTCTTCTTCTCTACACTAAACCGCAACATCAAATCTTACTTGTTTGCGATTGTGGGTGCTGAAAAACTATTAAAGATTGTTCCTGAAGGCACGCACGACCATGAAAAGTTCATCAAGCCAGCAGAAATGATGAAGATGATAGACCAAACTGACCTAACAGAAATGGGCATCACCGGCTTACATTACAACCCACTAAACGACAGTTACAAACTAGGCCGTAATGTGGATGTAAACTACATCGTACACACTCAGAAGTATTGATAATGTCACCATCTCGCCAAGAGATATCCTTTCATTAAAATATGAAATTAAGTGAAAAGCGGTAGCATAAATGCACCGCTTTTTTTGTCATATCCTGTATAAAAATAGTGCTCTAGATTCCATTTTGACCAATCTATTTTTAACAGACAAAAACTATCAAAGATCAAGGAAAATATTTTTACATGCGGTTATTTATGAACCGATCTGAAAAACGTAATTTTCCCCATTCAAGTCCGCCCTTTTCTCATCGGTTAGTGTTCACTTACTGATTTTTTTTATTTTGTTAGTTATCCACAAGTCATCCCAAACCTGTGCCTTGAAAAATTGGGGTAACAGCACTATCTTGTAACTCGAAAACAAATTAACCCCTATATGTTGTGTTTAAGCTACAATATATAGATAGACTTTGATCACAAAGCCGCCGCAAATTTTACAAGTTTTGCACATAAACAAACAAAAACACGGCTTTTATCAGTTTTCTTAGGGAAATAAAGCAGAATGAACCAACAACTTACCGTCACCAAGCGTGATGGCCGTAAAGAAACTATCGATCTGGAAAAAATCCATCGCGTTATCACTTGGGCTGCCGAAGGTCTTAACAACGTTTCAGTATCTCAAGTAGAACTGCGTGCTCACATCCAGTTTTACGACGGCATCACCACGTCAGATATCCATGAGACGATGATCAAGTCTGCCGCAGACCTGATTTCAGAAGAAACACCGGACTACCAATACCTAGCTGCTCGCCTAGCGGTATTCCACCTACGTAAAAAAGCATACGGCCAATACGAGCCGCCAACGCTATACAATCACGTAGCTCGTCTTATTGATATGGGTAAGTACGATCAGCACATTCTGGAAGACTACACAAAAGAAGAACTAGACGAACTTGATGCGTACCTAGACCACAAACGCGATCTAGACTTCTCTTACGCTGCTGTAAAACAGCTAGAAGGTAAGTACTTCGTACAGAACCGTGTATCTGGCGAGATCTACGAAAGTGCTCAGTTCCTATACATCCTAGTTTCAGCTTGTCTGTTCGCAAATTACCCGAAAGAAACACGCCTTGATTACATCAAGCGTTTCTACGATGCGACATCGACATTTAAGATTTCTCTACCTACACCGATCATGTCTGGTGTACGTACTCCTACTCGTCAGTTCAGCTCATGCGTGCTGATCGAGTGTGGTGATAGCCTTGATTCTATCAACGCAACGGCGAGCTCAATCGTACGTTATGTATCTCAACGTGCTGGTATCGGTATCAACGCAGGTCGTATCCGTGCGCTAGGTTCTGAAATCCGTGGTGGTGAAGCATTCCACACTGGTTGTATCCCATTCTACAAATACTTCCAAACTGCAGTGAAATGTTGTTCTCAAGGTGGTGTTCGTGGTGGTGCTGCGACGGTGTTCTACCCACTATGGCACGGTGAAGCTCGTTCACTGATGGTTCTTAAAAACAACCGTGGTGTTGAAGAGAACCGTGTTCGTCACATGGATTACGGTGTTCAGTTAAACAAACTGATGTACCAACGCTTGGTAGAGGGTGGCAACATCACGCTGTTCTCACCATCTGACGTACCAGGCCTATATGACGCATTCTTCGAAAACCAAGAAGAATTTGAACGTCTATACGTGAAATACGAGAACGATCCTTCAATCAAGAAAGAGACCGTTAAAGCGATTGAAATGTTCACTCTGCTAATGCAAGAGCGTGCATCAACGGGTCGTATCTACATTCAGAACGTAGACCACTGTAACACTCACAGCCCGTTCGACTCAGAAGTCGCGCCAGTTCGTCAATCAAACCTATGTTTAGAGATCGCACTACCAACTAAGCCTCTGAAGAACGTTGAAGATGACTCAGGCGAGATCGCACTATGTACGCTTTCTGCGTTCAACCTTGGTGCAATCAAATCTCTTGATGATTTCGAAGAGCTATCTGAACTTGTAGTCCGTGCACTAGATGCACTACTTGATTACCAAGATTACCCACTACCAGCAGCATACAAGTCGACAATGAACCGTCGTACGCTGGGCGTTGGTGTTATCAACTACGCATACTACCTAGCGAAGAACGGTGTTAAATACTCTGACGGTAGCGCAAACGGTCTAACGCACCGTACATTCGAAGCGATTCAATACTACCTATTGAAAGCATCGGTAGCACTTGCGAAAGAACAAGGTAAGTGTCCTTCGTTCCACGAAACGAACTACGCGAAAGGCTTATTGCCAATCGACACTTACAAGAAAGACATCGATCTTATCTGTGAAGAAGAACTTCATTACGACTGGGATAGTCTACGCAAAGAAATCGTTGAACACGGTCTACGTAACTCAACACTGACTGCGCTGATGCCATCAGAGACTTCTTCTCAAATTTCGAACGCAACAAATGGTATTGAGCCACCACGTGGTTATGTATCAGTAAAAGCATCGAAAGACGGTATCCTGAAGCAAGTTGTGCCTGATTTCACTGAGCTGAAAGACAACTATGAACTGCTTTGGAACATCGGTTCTAACGACGGTTACTTGCATCTTGTGGGTATCATGCAGAAATTCGTTGACCAAGCGATCTCAGCTAACACAAACTACGACCCATCAGGTTACGAAACTGGCAAGGTTCCAATGAAGAAGCTTCTTCAAGACCTGCTAACTGCGTATAAGTTTGGTGTGAAGACACTTTACTACCATAACACTCGTGATGGCGCGAAAGACGACCAGAAAGACGCAGTTCAACCACAAGATGACGATTGTGCAGGCGGCGGTTGTAAGATTTAATCTTCCCCACTGAACAATACGTAAAAACAGACTATCGAACGCCTCCCCCTCTTGGGGAGGTCTAAAAGGAATTGAGGCATTATGGCTTACAGTACTTTTAACCAGAACAAAAATGACCAGCTAAAGGAACCAATGTTCCTTGGTCAATCCGTGAACGTTGCTCGTTACGACCAACAAAAATTCGAAATTTTCGAAAAGCTAATCGAAAAACAATTGTCGTTCTTCTGGCGTCCAGAAGAAGTTGACGTGTCAAGCGACCGCATCGATTACAACAAGCTACCAGATCACGAGAAGCACATCTTCATCTCGAACTTGAAGTACCAAACGCTTCTAGATTCAATCCAAGGTCGTAGCCCGAACGTAGCACTACTTCCGCTTGTTTCTTTGCCAGAGCTAGAAACATGGATTGAGACTTGGTCTTTCTCTGAAACGATCCACTCTCGTTCATACACGCACATCATCCGTAACATCGTGAATGACCCAAGTGTTGTATTCGATGACATCGTTGAAAATGAGCATATCCTAAAGCGCGCGAAAGACATCGCACACTACTATGATGATTTGATCCAAGCGACAAATGACTACCACCGCTACGGTGAAGGCGAGCACGTTCTAAATGGCGAAACGGTTAAAGTTAGCCTGTACGACTTGAAGAAGAAATTGTACGTGTGCTTGATGTCAGTAAACGCACTAGAAGCCATCCGCTTCTACGTAAGTTTTGCTTGTTCATTCGCTTTCGCAGAGCGTGAGCTGATGGAAGGTAACGCGAAAATCATCAAGCTGATCGCACGTGATGAAGCCCTTCACCTGAACGGCACGCAACACATGATCAACTTGCTACGCAACGGTCAAGATGACTTCACATTCATGCAAATCGCTGAAGAAGCAAAACAAGACTGTTTTGATCTTTTCAAAGAAGCGGCTGAGCAAGAAAAAGAATGGGCAGAGTACCTATTTAAAGACGGTTCAATGATCGGTCTGAACAAAGATATCCTGAGCCAATACGTTGAGTACATCACCAACATCCGTATGCAAGCGGTAGGTCTACCAATGGCATACCCAGAAGCAACAACGAACCCTATCCCATGGATCAACGCTTGGTTGTCATCGGATAACGTTCAAGTAGCGCCACAAGAAGCAGAGATTTCTTCTTACCTTGTTGGTCAAATTGACAACGAAGTAAGCGCAGACGACTTCGAAGGATTTGAGCTGTAATGCCAACCATCAAAATCAACAAACTCGTCAGCATTGAGTCTAACCCATCCAATACTATTTTGGAGACGATGGAGCAAGCTGGACTGTTACCAGAATATAACTGCCGAGACGGCCACTGTGGTGCTTGTCGCTGCAAGTTAGAATCTGGTGAGGTAGAGTATGTAGGTTTTGCAATGGCTTACACTCAGCCAGATGAGATTCTGCCTTGTATTTGCAAAGCGAAATCCAGTGTTTCGCTTAGTGGCGTAAACTATGCGATGAAAGAAAAACGCGCATAAGCTTAGCTCTAACAAATACAAAAAAGCCAAGACAAATCGTCTTGGCTTTTTGCTATGTAAATTGGGCAGTCTGCCATTAGCCTAAAGCGCACTACTTGGAATGTGCATTTCTTTGACTTTCTCTAAGAAAGCGTATTGTGCAGACATTGGCTTGCGTTCCAAATAACGACGTAGCATATCTAGTGCCGCCGCGCTGATGACTTTCACTTGGTCGTCACGTTGGTATTTTCTCGATAACTTATACAACGCGCCCCACTCTCCCGTTGAAGTGGAAAGTGCGACAGAGAAAACGCCCTCATCAAGCTTACCTGTGACTAACGCTAAATCAGTACCACACTTCTCACGCGTCGCCCCCGCCAGCGCAAACGTCGCCGCTAACGGATCACCTTCATCAGTAATGGTTTGGCTCTGCGCTGAGAGCACCCATCCATGTCCAAATTGTTTTTCGACGTTCTCATCGCCATTGAGCCAATAAGTTAAATGCCCGGCACTGCTCTTCTCAGAAACCGATAAGGTTAATCCTTTCTCCACCAGCAAGTGGCCGACGTGCTCAACCATTGGTGTGTCAACGCTCACCGTGTTGCTCTCAAGGTGCTTGTGAATGAGCTGCATGAGCTTCATACGCTGCTCTAGTTGATTAGATGGCCCAAACAGCTTCACTTCAATAAAAGGCAAATAAGAGCGGTAGCCAAGCTCATAACCTTGCGGCAATTTCATTTGATCGAGCTTGTCAGAAATACCAGATTCAGAGAGACCAAAGGTATAAATTCGACTGCATGACGAGCTTTCGATTTCAGGAAACTGTTTTTTTAAATCAGGCAGAATCTGCGCCTCTGCCATCAACTTAAATTCACTTGGCACACCTGGGGTAAAATAGAAAACCGCATCGTTGATCAGCATCTTAAAACCACAAGCGGTGCCGATTGGGTTATCTACGATTTCTGCCGTCTCTGGCAACATCGTTTGCTTGAGGTTGCTGTCTGGCATTGGGATACCACGACGAGCGTACATCGACTCCAGATTCTCTAACCAATCTTTGAACAGTACTAACTTACATTCGGCGGCTTTTGCCGCTGCCGCGGCGCTCATGTCATCTGTAGTTGGGCCCAAACCTCCATTAACAATAACAACATCGTTGTTAAAGCTAAGCATGAGAAATTCTTCAATAAGGCTCGACTGTTTATCTCCGACCGTCGAGCGCTTGGTTAAGCCAAATCCATGTTGATAAAACAAGCTCGACAACCAAGCTGCATTCGTATCAACAATATCACCGTGAAGCACTTCTTCTCCGGTACTAAGCATCGCAATTTTCACAACTGACTCCTGGAAATAGGCAAAATTCACTTTTTTTCGACATTGTGCCTATATCGTTTTCTTTTTATTAGACTAATCTCTTAGTCAAATTGTTGAGATTAAATGTAGGTCAAGTATTTAAATGGCTGTTCTTTTAAGGGATAATTGTGAGCCCGATCATCAAACCAACAACTCGGAGACCTCTGTGTCAAAATCATCCATGTTCAAGAAAACGCTAAGTGGTCTTGTTCTGACAGCATCTGCTTCAGCAAACGCAAGCCAGTACGATATGACTAATCATATTGAGTTTTCTTACACGCCTGATTGCTTGTCAGGTTACTGCGAAACAACCACTCTGTATAGCTTCGAGCCACAAAATCGTAGTTTCGCTATGGGTCTGGATAATGATGACTCTTTAAACCTTGACGCTGGTCTTCAACCAAAACACCTCATCATCCCTAAAGATAAAGATTGGGACTATTTAATGGGGCAGACATACACCATTCTTGGCTTGAGTGTCGCAACCGTCGGTTTGATGACACTGCTACCTGAAAGCATCACGAAATGGGACGATGAAGATCGTGACATGAGTAAGCTTGGTAGTAAATGGAAAGACAACGTTTCAAGCGGTCCAGTTTGGGATCGTGATGAACACTTCCTAAACTACGTTATGCACCCATACTTTGGCGGTGTTTACTATACGGCTGCACGTCACGCAGGCTACAACGAGTTTGAATCGTTTTTATATTCTGCGACCATGTCGACGTTCTTCTGGGAATACGGCGTAGAAGCATTTGCAGAAATCCCATCATGGCAAGACTTGTTTATTACTCCATTTTTTGGTGCCGTGGTTGGTGAGATGATGCTAACAGCCGAGCAAGACATTATTGCAGGTGGTGGCGAGGTGATGGGTTCAGAAACAATGGGGGATGTGTCTCTGTTCTTCCTAAACCCGGTTGGTCATATCCACTATTGGGTATCCGACGCTTGGGGTGGTAGCGCAGAATTCCAATTCAGCTCATCGCCTTGGTTCGGCAACCAAGATGCCGCGAAATTCGCGATGGACGCAGGCGCAAGCTACGACAACGTCTTCTACGGTTTTGAAATGAAGGTAACCTTCTAAAACCAAACATTTAAGAAGCAGCTCACGAGCTGCTTTTTTTTGTGCCCCAAGCATAGTTTTCATTATTTACATCACGAATTAGTGTGAAAAATTGACCTTTGTCAAACCTAACCCTCCCCCAACATCTACACTGAATTTAAGGAAAAACTCTAATAACTTAAGTTCTTGAACCTTAAGCCCAAATAACTATAGCGATACGTCTACCGTGCCGCACCCAAACCTTATTCCGGGAGGGGACATTATGAACACAGTGTTTATCGTTAATTTTGTCGGTCAGGCATCACCAGCGACCATTAAACAGCTTGCAGCTGTTACACACGAAAACGACGGCAAATGGTTAATCAGTAAAGTGAACTTTATTGAAGATCAGGTCGCCGGTGTTATCAAGGTTGAGCTTCCTGAAGAAAACGCAGACATTGTTAAAGAAGCGTTTTCAGCGTGCCAAACATTGGTCGTAAAATTTGTGGATTCAGAGCCGCATGCTCACTCAGAAGATACGGTTTTTCAATTACGTCTGGATGCGAACGATCGAGCTGGTATCGTCAATGAAATCACTCATGTCCTAGACGGACAAGGCATCTCTATTCTCGATATGGACTGCCAACGTGTGTTTATTGCTGGCGGAGGTGGCGTTAGCTCAAGTCTATTCAGTGCCAAAATGGCGATTAAGTTACCAAGTGAGTTAGGCATTGATGACGTAGCGAATGAGCTAGAAGCACTAAGTGAAGATACGCGCGTTATTGTGGAAGGTTAACGCCCTGTCCCCACTCTATCATCCAATAAAAAGAGCAGTGTTATGCTGCTCTTTTTCGGTTTTTCTTGGACAATTTGGTGATTACTTCACTGTCCATTGAGATAACGAACGCTTAAAGTCTGAGTAATCAAACTCGTTCAACTTTTGAATCTCGCCGTTTGAACGTTCACAGTATACCGAAGGCATACGCAGACCGTTAAACCAGTTCAGCTTAACCATGGTGTAGCCCGCGCTATCTAGAATATGTAGACGTTGGCCGATCTCAAGCGGTTGGTCGAAGTTCGCTACGCAGAACTGGTCACCCGCTAAGCAAGAGCAAGAACCAATCACGTATTCATGCTCGCCGTTTTCTGAGGCTTCCAGAATTGACGCGGGTTCATTGTAAATAAGCGTGTCTAAGCGGTGCGCTTCCGTTGCAGAATCCACAATCGCCGTCTTCTTCACGTTTTCTACGACGTCCACTACGGTAACCACAAGGTCCGTGGTCTTGGTAATGATGGCTTCGCCCGGCTCTAAATACATTTGTACACCGTGCTTCTCGGAGAAAGCTCTTAGTGCTAAGCCTAGCTTCTCAATGTCATAGCCCGGCCATGTGAAGAACACACCGCCGCCCATGCTTACCCAATCAAGCTTATCTAAATGCTCACCAAACTGTTCAGATATGGCATCCAACAAGCTAATAAACGCATCGACGTCCTTGTTCTCACAGTTCATGTGGAACATCACGCCATCAATGCCATCGAAGATTTCCGGCTTGATATGGTCTGCTTGTACGCCAAGACGAGAGAACTGACGAGCAGGGTTCGCTAAGTCTTGACCTGCGTAGCTCACTCCAGGGTTTAAGCGCAAACCAATCGACGCTTTGCCTTCAACAATATGACGGTATGCCGCCAACTGTGACTGAGAGTTGAAGATCATCTTGTCACAGATATCGGCTACTTCACGGACATCATCTTCGCTGTAACCCACGCTGTATGCGTGCGTCTCACCGCCGAAAGTTTCGTAGCCAAGCTTTACTTCAAACGGGCCAGAGCTGGTTGTCCCGTCTAGGTAAGGCTTGATGATGTCGAACACACCCCATGTTGAGAAGCACTTCAGTGCCAACACCAGCTTCACACCAGAGATATCTTTCAGCTGTTTTGCTTTCTCTAAGTTCTCAACCAACTTGTCTTCATTGATCATGAAGTACGGGGTTTTCAGTTGCTCTTTACTCATAACTAACCATTTATCAACGATTAACCCCCTCTAACTCCCTCTTAGAAAGGGGGAGGATTAAACCAAGCCACCTCTACTCTTGCCAAAAAAGTGGAGAGATTGAAGCCACTAACGGCCTGTCTTTGCTCCTCCCCTTTTCAAGGGGAGGCTGGGAGGGGTTAACCTTAAATACGACAAAAGCAGCCACGGCTTCACGCCATGACTGCTCGAGTTATCTAAATAAGTTTGACGTTAAACTTATTTGTTCAGTTCGTGAATCAGCGGCAAACCTTGGCCTGCTTCTAATTCCTGAACATGCCAATCAAGGCCGATAGTTGGCATCGTTTCTAGGAACGGGTCTGGATTCAGCTGTTCCATGTTGAACACACCTTTATCTGCCCATTCGCCGCGGAAGAATTGCAACGCAGCTGTAATTGCTGGCACACCTGTTGTGTAAGAGATCGCTTGGTGTTCTACATCTTCGTAAGCCACTTCGTGGTCTGCGTTGTTGTAGATAAACACGCTACGCTCTTTACCGTCTTTCTTACCTTGAACCCAAGTACCGATACACGTTAGGCCAGTGTAGCCTGGCGCTAAAGACGTTGGATCTGGCAACATCGCTTTTAGTACATGAAGAGGTTGAACGACTGTACCATCGTGTAGCGTTAGCGGATCTGGGCTCAATAGGCCAATATCACGCATTACATTGAAGTAGTTTAGGTAACGGTCACCGAAACCCATCCAGAATTCAATGCGTTTAGCAGGGATAAACTCTTTCATTGAGCGAACTTCATCGTGCGCCATTGAGTACACTTTGTGTGAACCACAGTTCGGGAAATCGAACTCTAGCATACGAGAGTGACAAGGTACTTGTTTCCACTCGCCGTTTTCCCAGTAGAACGAATCGCCTTGGATCTCAAGCATGTTCGTTTCTGGGTCAAAGTTCGTCGCAAACTTCTTACCGTGGTCGCCTGCATTCACGTCCATTACGTCGATCGTGTCAATTTCATCAAACAGATGCTTCACTGCGTACGCTGCAAATACTGATACTACGCCTGGATCGAAACCCGCACCTAGGATACCCGTGATGCCCGCTTCTTCGAACTTTTCACGGTAGCCCCACTGCCAATCGTAAGCTTCTGGTACTTGTTGACCTTCAGAACATAGGTCTACTGCTACTGATGTATCTAAGTATGAAACTTTTGCTCGGTAACACGCTTCCATGATTGGCATGTTAACCCACGGAGGACCCGCGTTAATCACTAGATCCGGTTTTACTTCTTCAATAAGAGCAACCAGAGAATCTACGTCGTCAGCATTCACTGCACGCGCGTCTAGTTTCTTAGCTGAATCTTTCAGGTTGTTTTTCTTCTGAATCGATTCGATGATCTTCTCACACTTACCGATAGTACGTGATGCGATTGTGATATCACCCAGAACGTCGTTGTTTTGTGCTGCTTTATGTGCAACAACCCAGCCAACGCCGCCTGCACCAATCTGTAGAACTGCCATAGTTTTCCGTTACCTTTATTAAACTAGCTCAACTGCTAGCGTGTTGATTTTCAAGAGCAAAGATTCAAAGTCCGCTGTCGTCAAACAAGGATTCAAAATCGTAAATTTAAGAGCGGTCTTACCATCAACAATGGTTTCACCAAGAACTGCAATACCGCGAGTCAGCGCCTCAAGACGCAATGCTTTGTTCAGTTCATCTAGATCAGCACACACGTTTGTTACGGGAACGTTTGTTGCACGGAATAGAACTGTAGAAAGTGCTGGTTCAGCGAGAAGTTCGAACTGCTCGTGGTTGCGAATCATGTCAGCAACTTGCTGCGTTTGTACCAATAAGTGGTCGTACATATCGCCAAGCGTCTTAGGACCGACGTTTTGCATCGTCATAAAGACTTTCAATGCATCAAAACGCTTCGTGGTTGCGATAGATTTGTCGACCAAGTTTGGTAGCTCATCGTGTTCACGGTTTAGGTAGTCAGCATGATGAAGCAAGAACTTAAAGTTCGACTTGTCGTTCACCAGCAACGCACCACAGCTGATTGTTTGGTAGAACAGTTTGTGGAAGTCGACACTGATTGAGTGTGCACGCTCTACACCTTTCAAGCGTGATTTGTGGCTGCTAAGAATCAATGCGCCACCGTAAGCGCCATCCACGTGCATCCACATTTCGTGTTTCGCTGCCATATCAGCAATGAAATCTAGGTCGTCAATTGCACCGTGATCAGTCGTACCCGCAGTGCCAACAATAGCGAATGGAATCAAACCTTCTGCTTTTGCCTGCGTTAGAACTTGATCTAACTGAGTAATGTCCATTGTGCCGTCAGCGTTCGCATCGACGGTCATCACGGCTTTCTCACCTAGCCCCATCCAAGATGCTGACTTTTGAACCGTGAAGTGTGCTTTCTTAGAACACACAATGCGCAGTTTGTCTGCGTAATCAGGAAGACCGAGCTTTTGGATTGAGTGGTTGCTTAACTTGTCTGCAATCCAGTCACGCGCCAGCATCAGGCCCATCTGGTTACTTTGTGTACCGCCGCTAGTGAAGATGCCATCCGCCTTATCACCAAGCTCGTATTTGTCACACAGCCAGTTAATTACCTTCTGCTCAACGTAAGTCGCAGACGATGCTTGATCCCATGAATCCATTGATTGGTTCAACGCAGCAATCATGGCTTCTGCCGCTACCGCAGGCATGAGGGGAGGCGTATGCAAGTGAGCAATACAATCAGGGTGCTGAGTGAAAATCGCATTCTTCGCAACAAGCTCTGCTGATTCATCAATCACTGATTTTAGCGATGCGTTTTTGTTGTCTAGGTCGACCGCGTTAATCGCCGCTTCCAGCAATTTTGGCTCCATTCCCGAGTATGGTGAATTCACCTGCTCAAACACTGACTTCATTGCTGCAGTCATGTGATTCATCACAGACGCAAACTCAGCACCACCAAGCTCACCGGTTTGAATGAAGTGCTTCTTCCACTCTTCTTGTGGGTCTGTTTCAACGTGGCTACCACCCGCCGCGATAATGGCGTCTTCCAATACTCGGAGGGCAAAGTCGATTTGCTCGAAAGAGATGATAAGTGGTGGAAGGAAACGAATCACAGAGCCGTCACGGCCGCCCTTTTCTACCATCAAGCCACGCTCAAGTGCCGCGCGTTGAATATCTAGAGTAAGTTGGCCATCCGACAAAGGCTCGCCAAACTTGTTTAGCTCGCCACTTGGATGTTTAATCTCAACGCCAAGCATCAAACCTTTGCCGCGTACATCTGCAATACAGTTTACGCGTTTTTGAATGCTCTCAAGACCAAAGCGTAGGTACTGGCCTGCAACGTTTGCATGCTCTACAAGGTTGTCGCGCTGGATGATTTCTAGTGCTTTCGCACCTGACACCATTGCTAACTGGTTGCCACGGAAAGTACCAGTGTGCTCACCTGGCTTCCATGTATCGTGTTGTTTGTTGATCACCAATAGTGACATTGGCAAGCCACCACCGATCGCTTTAGACAAACATAAAATATCAGGAACAATACCCGCTTCTTCAAACGCGAAGTTGTAGCCCGACTTGCCAACACCACATTGAATTTCATCGAAGATCAACAAGATACCATGATCATCACAAATACGGCGTAGTTCACGTAGCCAGAACGCAGGAGCAGGAATAACACCGCCCTCACCTTGTACCGGTTCTGCAATGATTGCAGCAGGTTTCATGATGCCTGCTTCGTCGTCGTTCAGTAGACGCTCGATGTAACGAATACTCGCTTTCGCACCCTCGTCACCGCCTAGACCAAACGGACAACGTAAGCTGTATGGGAAGGGCATAAAGTGTACGTCTGACATCAAACCGGTACGACGAGCCTTAGTGCCCAAGTTACCCATCATGCCCATAGTGCCGTTCGTCATGCCGTGGTAGGCACCGCGAAAAGCAAACATGGTATTACGACCTGTGGTTTGCTTCGCCAGTTTGATCGCGGCTTCAACAGCATCTGCACCAGAAGGGCCACAAAACTGAATCACACAGTTGTCGCTCAACTCTTGAGGTAGGAAGCCTTTAACAGACTTAATGAAATGCGTTTTCGCAGATGTTGCGATATCCAGAGTCTGGTACGGCAAACCAGAATCCAATTGTTCTTTTAGCGCTTGGTTGATTTCTGGGTGGTTATAACCCAGAGCCAAAGTGCCCGCCCCCGCAAGACAGTCTAAGAAGATTTGACCACGAGTGTCTTCAACCAAACAACCATAGGCTTGTTTTATCGCGATTGGCAGACGACGTGGATAAGATCGAACCTCAGATTCATGCTCCGCCTGATCAATAAGAATTTGATCTGGCGTTAAATCATACGTTCCTTCAACTACAGGAACCTGGGAAGAAAAAAAGTTTGCGATAGTATTATCGACTTCAAAGGCAGTGCTCATACTACATAATCCCTTGAATTATAATGATTCTCTTTCCTGTATTTATTATCGTTAGTATTAAATAACAGGAGATACAGATACACCTCCGCATTCGTCATTACTTAAATGACAAATACAGATAACCCGTCACGACAAGCGCGACTTTTATAAATATTGGGAAGTAATCAAGGTTCCGTAATGCATCCGTTTTGTAAAACAGGACATTTCGGCAGTATGAAGCTGATTAGTGTGTGGTTGTTAAAAGGTTTCAATGTTGGGTTTCCCATAAACATGCTGCGTTTACAGCATTAGTATCCCGTCTATCGACAAATGGCTTTGCCGATACCTACCCTACGTAGTGTCACAATCAGCTTGAATGGTCACTACGCGTATCCCCCAGAGAATCAAATGTCGTAAAAGTTACGCTCCGAGATTGCGCGCGAATTTATCACAAAATAAAATCTTCTGGCAATATATTTTCACAGGTTGCATATTGATTGAGATCACAAACAACAGCAAACGTTTACTCCATTCATTTTTAATCATATCAAACCGTATCGCTGCAGTTTTGCAACGTAAAGGTTCGTGCTTTAGAGGAAACAGACTATCGATAACAGCGATTCGAGGAACGGAAGAAACGGTTCAGAAGATCTGAAAAGAAAAAGCGTGAGAGGCATATTCAAAGCCCACCACTAAAAATGAAGCCTTGATGAAAACAGCCATGCGGAATGACAGATACGAAAAAGCCCAGCATAAATGCTGGGCTTTCGAATCTGGAGCGACACACGAGGTTCGAACTCGTGACCTCAACCTTGGCAAGGTTGCGCTCTACCAACTGAGCTAGTGTCGCAGATGTTGAGATGGTGCCCCGGGCCGGACTTGAACCGGCACAACGCGAACGTCGAGGGATTTTAAATCCCTTGTGTCTACCAATTCCACCACCAGGGCACACAAATTTCTTTGTGATGCCTTTACAGAAAAGTAAAACACCATCATCTGATACCGCTTAACGCCATATCATTTTTATTTGGAGCGACACACGAGGTTCGAACTCGTGACCTCAACCTTGGCAAGGTTGCGCTCTACCAACTGAGCTAGTGTCGCATTCATTCTCAAAGAGAATAATGGAGGCGCCTCCCGGAGTCGAACCGAGGTCCACGGATTTGCAATCCGCTGCATAGCCACTCTGCCAAGGCGCCTCATTTGTGAAGGAAGGTCAACTTCTTTCACCACCCTTTCGAGCAATGCTCTCTTGGGTACGGGATGCATTCTACGGATTCGAGCGATCGAGTCAACACTATTTTTATTTTTTTAAATCGTTTGACCAGATTTTGTGCGAAAGACGGTAAATTGATTAGTTTTAATACTGAGAATCTCCCAAAAACACTTGTTTATCATGAATTTTGGGCTACTTTCCTTCCCTTTATCATGTATTCCGCTAGCCCCCAACAGTAGAGAAATTCGTACTTGAGTATCCGACCACGGCCCAGCGAGTAAAAACCAGACTTAGATCACAGTTATTATTTAAGGCAGCTTTCCCTCAAGCAATAAAAAAGCAGGCTAATAGCCTGCTTTCTAAATTCATCTGTTTCGATTACTTAGTGATGTTCTTCATTAAGTAAATCATCTTTCGCCGCAGCTAGGTATTGAACCATAGACCAGTATGTTAAGAACGTGGCAACGTAAAGCGCTCCAAAGCCAAGCCATACCATCCAGTCGTCGTAACGCCAGATCAGAACCCAAAGGGCGAACATCTGAGATACGGTTTTGACTTTGCCGACCCAAGAAACCGCAACACTCGCACGTTTACCGATTTCTGCCATCCATTCACGCAATGCAGAGATGATGATTTCACGAGCAATCATTGTGACGGCTGGAATCGTTACCCAAATCGAGTGGTAATGCTCAGTAATCAAAATCAGCGCTGTCGCCACCAGTACCTTGTCTGCTACTGGGTCAATGAAAGCACCGAATCGAGAGGTTTGGCCTAACTTACGGGCTAACATGCCATCTAACCAATCGGTAAAACCCGCAACCCAGAAAACCATTGCCGCAGCAAAAGGAGCCCAAGAGTAAGGTAGATAGAAAACAACCACGAAAACTGGGATTAGGAACAGTCTAAGTAGAGACAGAATGTTCGGGATATTCAAACGCATTTTATTATTCTCTTACACATTGCGTGTTAATGTTGCGGGATTTTCCTTATTGTTTCAATGCTTGGAAAATAATTTCTGCCAAAGAGTGACTAATTCCTGGCACTTTGGCGATTTCTTCGACACTTGCCCGCTTGAGTTCTTGTAAACCGCCCATGTATTTCAGCAAAGCTTGACGACGTTTGGGACCAACGCCTTCAATCCCTTCTAACGCACTGGTACGTCTGGTTTTTCCGCGTTTGGCTCTATGACCTGCAATAGCATGATTATGGCTTTCATCGCGAATATGTTGAATGAGGTGCAGTGCTGGCGCATCACTTGGCAAGTTAAACTCCTCACCATCTACGGTAATTAAGGTTTCAAGCCCCGGCTTACGGGTTACCCCTTTTGCGATACCGATCATCGTTGGACGCTTTGGCCAGTCTCCCCAATATTGCGAAATGATCTCATGAGCTCTATTTAGCTGACCTTTACCACCATCGATAAAGATGATGTCTGGGATCTTTTCTACGTCCAACTGCTTTGAATAACGACGCTCTAACGCCTGCCCCATCGCAGCATAGTCATCACCACCTGTAATGCCCGTGATGTTGTAACGGCGATATTCTTGTTTTACCGGGCCTTCACCATTAAATACCACACACGACGCAATCGTACTTTCGCCCATCGTGTGCGAGATATCGAAACATTCCATACGACTTATCGACTCCATTCCCAACACCTCACGCAGCGCTTTGAAGCGTTGGTTAATGGTCATCTTATGGTTAATCTTAGTCGTAATCGCCGTCAATGCGTTGGTGTTGGACAGTTTGAGGTAACGAGCACGAGAGCCTGTCGGTGAAGTATGAAATTGCACCTTACGCCCTGCTACGTCACTTAACGCTTGCTGTATAGACAACACATCCTCACCTAGCTCTTGGTTCAAAATAATGCGAGAAGGGATGGTACGCGCCTCGTTATGACTCAAATAGTACTGAGTAAGAAAGCTATCGAAGACTTCTTGTTGACTGGTATTGTGCGGGATCTTAGGGAAATGACTGCGACTGCCTAGCACCTTACCCTGACGGATCATCAGGATATGGATACAAGCGATGCCGTTTTCTTGTGCAAAACCGAGTACATCCATATCGTCCATGCTGTCTTCAGAAACATATTGCTGCTCCTGAACACGACGAATAGCTTGAATTTGGTCTCGGAACTTAGCCGCGTCTTCAAAGCGGAGCTGCTGACTGGCCAACTCCATCTTTTCGATGAGTTGCTCTAGCACTTGCTTATCTTTGCCTTGCAAGAACAACCGGACCAAACCCACCAGTTCAGCATATTCTTCGTCGGAAATAATGGTACTGACACAAGGTCCTGCACAGCGACCAATTTGATACATCAAGCACGGTCGAGTTCGGTTAGAGTAAACCGTATCTTCACACTGTCGAACGGGTAAGATTTTTTGCAATAAATGCAACGTCTCGCGCACTGCACCAGAATCAGGATATGGACCAAAGTACTCACCTTTACGTTTTTTAGCACCACGATGCATAGATAATCGAGGATGTTTATGTCCACTAATAAAAATGTAAGGATAGGATTTATCGTCACGTAATAGGACATTGTACTTGGGTAAATACTGCTTGATGTAGTTATGCTCAAGAATGAGCGCTTCCGTCTCTGTATGAGTTACTGTGACATCAATCTTGGCGATATTGCTAACGAGGGCGCGGGTCTTTTCACTGTCTACTTTTTTACGAAAGTAACTGGAAAGACGCTTTTGAAGATCTTTGGCTTTGCCTACGTAAATAACAACAGCCTCGGCGTTGTACATTCTGTAAACGCCGGGCTGATGAGTTACTGTCTTGAGAAAGGAAGCCGAATCGAAGGGAGGATTCACACTAAAGGGTCTCGGTGTCCAGCATTCCATGGCGAATCGCTAAGTGTGTTAACTCAACGTCACCGTTAATGTCCAGTTTGCTAAACAGACGGTAGCGGTAGCTGTTGACTGTTTTTGGACTTAAATTCAATTGTTCAGAAATATCCGTAACTTTCTGACCTTTGGTGATCATCATCATGATCTGTAATTCGCGTTCTGAAAGGTCTTTAAATGGGTTCTCAGAGGCTGGTGAGAATTGACTCAACGCCATTTGTTGCGCGATCTCTGGGGAGATATAACGCTGCCCACTATTAACTACACGAATTGCATTAACCATTTCATCAGGACCTGCGCCTTTGGTCAAATAACCAGAAGCCCCTGCCTGCATCACCTTAGTAGGGAACGGATTTTCCGTATGAACGGTTAGTACGATGATTTTTACATCAGGATTCACGCGAAGAATTTTTTTCGTGGCTTCCAAGCCGCCAATTCCTGGCATGTTCATATCCATTAAAACAACGTCGGCATGATTACTGCGACACCATTTTACTGCTTCTTCACCGCTGTCAGCTTCTCCTGCTACGTTCATTCCACGGACGTCTTCAATAATACGTCGTATCCCTGTGCGAACCAGCTCGTGATCATCTACAAGGAAAACATTTATCAAACTTGTATCTCCACACTTTTATTGGCTCTGCACCCACATAACTTGGTTAAATGTGGATATCAGTATGAGTGCCTATATAATAACGCATTAGGCAAAAAATTGCTTTCTATGAATATGTGCTCAAACGCAAAATTTGGCAAGAACTTATTCATAAACCACTCTATTATTTGAGTGAAAGACCTGCAAAGCCGAAATTTAAGACAAGCTAATTAACAACAGAAATTCCCATAAATCAAGCAACTAGGTTTCATATTGTTTAGCAGTGCGCAATATCAACCCTAAATGGCTATTCCATAAGCGAGCAAACGTGGCCTAACAAGCGAAAACATGGGCTCTTCTTCCCCCATACCGACTCAGGGTTTTACTGGTTATTTTTACAGTTCTTAATGTTAGAATAGTGAACTCAAAGAATTATAAGGTTTCTCTCTTTTGAATATCCAACAAGGCTTCCTACTCACTCGTCAAGCACGAGACATCAAAGGCCAAACGCAAATTGAACTTTGGCTTTCGACAGAGGACGGACCAACTCAATTGCTGATTCATGGGGAAAAAACGGTGTTCTTTGTTGAACAAGCGCACCTTGAACAAGTCAATATGCTGGCTGCTTCAAAACAGCTCGAGGTGTCAGTAAAACCACTCCAACTCAAAAACTTCCAACACTCAGCTCTCGCGGCTTGCTACACCCACAACACCAAAGACGCTTTCGCTTTGCAAGATGCTCTGACACAAAATGACATCATTCATTATGAAGGGGATGTGCGCTTAGCTGATCGCTACCTTATGGAACGTTTTATCAAAGGTAGTATTGAGTTTACGGGCAACCAACAGTTCCTTAATGGCTTCCAACGTGTCCAAAATGCGAAATGCCGTAGTGGCGAATATGAACCAAATCTGCACGTTGTTTCCCTTGATTTGGAATGTTCAGAGAAAGGCATTCTTTATTCAATCGGTTTAGACAGCCCTGTAGATTCTCGCGTAATCATGATTGGTGAACCGGAGCCCGCAGAAACAAAAATCCAATGGGTGAAAGACGAGAGAGCATTACTTGAAGCTATGATTGATTGGTTTAAGCAGTTCGACCCGGATGTCATAGTTGGCTGGAACGTCATTGACTTCGACTTCCGCCTCTTACACAAACGTGCAGAATGGCACAGTATGAAGCTAATGATTGGTCGAGCGGATCAAGCCAGCTTTTTCCGGAGTTCAGCGCAAAGCCAGCAAGGGTTTATCTCGATTCCCGGCCGTGTGGTTCTCGATGGTATCGATACCTTAAAGACAGCAACATATCATTTCCGTTCATGGTCACTTGAGTCTGTATCTCAAGAGTTGCTTGGCGAAGGTAAAGAAATTCATAACGTGCATGACCGTATGGACGAGATCAATCGCATGTACCGATTGGATAAGCCCTCTCTTGCAAAATATAACCTGCAAGATTGCGTTTTGGTAAATAAGATTTTCGACCATACCCACCTCCTCGACTTCGCTATTGAACGATCACGTTTAACGGGAGTGGAACTGGATCGCGTAGGGGGCTCAGTGGCAGCGTTTACTAACTTGTATTTGCCACAGATTCACCGTGCAGGTTATGTCGCACCTAACCTACACCCCGAGAACTGGATCGCTAGCCCAGGCGGTTATGTGATGGATTCTATTCCGAATCTGTATGACTCAGTCTTGGTATTGGATTTTAAAAGCCTATATCCATCGATCATTCGTTCTTTCTTGATTGACCCAATGGGCTTAGTCGAAGGTTTACAGCTCGAAATCGGCAAGGCAGATGATGAAGCCGTCCCGGGATTCCGTGGCGGTCAGTTCCATCGCTCGAAACACTTCCTACCGGAGATGATTGAGAAGCTGTGGGCCGCGCGTGATGTCGCCAAAAAGAATAACGAGAAAGCCTTTTCGCAAGCAATTAAGATCATCATGAACTCATTCTATGGTGTGCTAGGTTCGTCTGGCTGCCGTTTCTTTGATACCCGCCTTGCTTCAAGCATCACCATGCGTGGCCATGAGATCATGAAGCAAACCAAAGTGCTGATTGAAGACAAAGGCTATCAAGTGATTTATGGCGATACCGATTCCACCTTCGTATCTTTAAATGGCGCTTATAGCCAAGAAGAGGCGGATGAGGTTGGGAATACGCTGGTCGACTACATCAACCACTGGTGGACGGAACACTTACGGAGTGAATACAACTTAACGTCTATTCTCGAAATTGAATACGAGACCCATTACCGCAAGTTCTTAATGCCGACAATTCGTGGAGCAGAGACAGGCTCTAAGAAACGTTACGCCGGGCTGATTGGCGAAGGCGAACAAGAGCGCATTATCTTCAAAGGATTAGAAAGCGCTCGGACTGACTGGACGGCTCTGGCACAGAAGTTCCAGAACACCTTGTATCAAATGGTTTTTCACGGTGAAGATCCAAGTGACTACGTGCGAGAAATGGTCGAGAAAACCAACAGCGGCGAATTCGATGATCAATTGGTGTATCAGAAACGCCTGCGTCGAAAGCTGCACGAATACCAAAAGAACATTCCACCACAGGTGCGAGCCGCACGCTTAGCAGATGACATCAATGCTAAACTTGGGAGACAGTTGCAGTATCAAAACCGTGGTCGAATCGAATACCTGATTACCGTAAATGGACCAGAGCCACACGAATACCTAAACAGTCCTATCGATTACCAACATTACATTGATAAACAACTAAAGCCGGTCGCCGATGCTATTCTGCCGTTTATCGGCACTGACTTTGAGCAACTGTCAGCGCCTCAAATGGGATTATTTTAGAAGATACTACGCATAGATGGCGTGGCTTAACCTATTCGGAACTCGGTTTTTTGATACTGCTTTACAAGCCAACTTCCAAAGCCATCCATCAAACCAACTACAGAGCGTTTGGGAATTGCTCGACCAGCCAGCAAGATACCCAAACGTTCGACCTCCAATTGCTTTTCAGGGTGATACTTCAAAAATACCTCACCGCATTCAACAGGATCATCAAACCAACGTTTATCTCGATACATCACCAACGAATAAGACGCTCGCAGTAATTTCTTCGCAATCACGATTTGTGCCGCTACCTGCTCTTTTACGCTGCTGGCTTGGCTAATCTTACTTCGATAGACTGAGATCCAATCTTCCACATCCATATTCCAGTGTTTAGCAATTTCCCAACTTGGAACATAATCGCCAAAACAATCGCCTAAGCTCTCACCATACACACAAACGCAACAATGCTTGAGCATAAACCCCCAAGTAAAAATACTGTCTAGGTTTGCTACCTCACTCACCAGCGCGGTACGAATAGAAACACCTTGAACTTGTGGGTGTCCCTGCTGCGCTCGCCATTTGATGGTGTTGAGTATTGTTGCTCGGTTGTTGTCAAAATTGGACTTCGTTACCACCACCAGATCAAGATTTGATTTACCTGCAATGGCACTTTTTCGCGCAACACTGCCATACACGTAAACACTATGCAGGTTAGCACCGAGGCCGCCTTTTAGGCACGCTAGCACCTCTCGAATAAGAGGTTCAAATTCTGGTTGGAAAGGTTGTTTTGGATTGATAACAGAGAGAGACATTGATTGAAACGCGATCTCGAGTTTTTAGCGAACGATGGTCAATATGATCCACTAGCTATGGTTTTGAATCAAGCCCATTCAGCCGTTTCATTAGGATTAAACAACAACGATTAATTTTGGTGCCAGACAAACAAGTTAGCGCTATAATCACCAAGTTTTGCTTAATAAGTGTAAATAGGAAAATACAATGCCAAAGGCAAGTGAAATCAAAAAAGGCTTCGCAATCGAGTCTAATGGTAAAACTCTTCTAGTTAAAGACATCGAAGTTACGACTCCTGGTGGTCGTGGCGGCGCTAAGATCTACAAAATGCGTTGTACAGATCTAAACACTGGCGCTCGTGTAGATGAGCGTTACAAATCTGATGATGTGGTTGAAACGGTAGAAATGAACAAACGTGCAGTTGTGTACTCATACGCTGATGGCGATGAGCACATCTTCATGGATAACGAAGACTACTCACAATACACATTCAAACACAACGAAGTTGAAGATGAGCTTCTGTTCATCAACGAAGACACTCAAGGTATCCACCTTATTCTAATCAACGGCTCTGCTGTTGGTATCGAGCTTCCTTCTTCTGTTGAGCTAGTGATTGAAGAAACTGACCCTTCAATTAAAGGTGCGTCTGCATCTGCACGTACTAAACCAGCACGCTTTGCTTCAGGCCTTGTAATTCAAGTTCCTGAGTACATCGCGACTGGTGACCGCGTGATCATCAACACGACTGAACGTAAATACATGAGCCGAGCATAAGCATGTCTGATTTGATTTCTTACGACGACGTTATCGACGCTGCGTACGACATCTTCCTTGAAATGGCTCCAGATAACCTAGAGCCAGCTGATGTCATTCTGTTTACTGCGCAATTTGAAGATCGTGGTGCCGCAGAGCTTGTTGAAACCGGTGATGACTGGGTTGAACATGTTGGCTTCGACATCGACAAAGAAGTGTATGCAGAAGTTCGAATCGGCTTAGTAAACGAGGAAAATGACGTACTTGATGACGTTTTTGCTCGTATGCTAATCAGTCGAGACCCAGAACATAAGTTCTGCCATATGCTTTGGAAACGTGATTAACGATTTCCTCATCATGATCAAAAACACCAGCCTCTCGCTGGTGTTTTTTTATGTCAGTAAGTTAAAGTTACGTGTGATTGGCAAACACGAAAGATTACGAACGCGAAACGCTAGATAAGAAAAAGGCTTGCCAAGTGGCAAGCCTTTCTAATTTTCGCTATCGATTAACGATGCTTGTTGCGTGCACCCTGATCACCTGCGCTCTTCTTTGGCTTACGGCGAGAAGGGTTGTTGCTGCGGCCTTTAGGCGTATTTACGCGCTCTTCGTGACGCTTAACAGCGCGACGGATTTTTTGGCTACGAGCACGTTCACGTTTACGTGAGGTGTTGTCTTTGTTCAGATCAAGCATGGTTTCTTTTTCTGGACGAAGCTCTACCAATTCGCGTAGGTAGTTTACTTCTTTAAGATCAAGTTCCATCCAACCACCACGAGGCAGTTTCTTATCCAGATAGATATCACCGTAACGAACACGTTTTAGGCGGCTAACCGTCGTATCTTGCGATTCCCACAGACGGCGAACTTCACGGTTACGACCTTCGTTGATAGCAACATAAAACGTGTGGTTCATACCTTCACCACCCGCATATACCACATCTTCGAAACGTGCCATACCATCTTCAAGTTCAACACCACGAACTAAGTTTTTCACTTTCTGTTCAGTTACTTCGCCGAAAACACGAACAAGGTATTCACGCTCAACCTGACGGCTTGGGTGCATAAGGCGGTTCGCCAGTTCCCCATCTGTTGTAAACAGCAGCAAACCTGATGTGTTAGCATCAAGACGACCTACTGAAATCCAACGAGAACCACGGATCTTTGGCAGACGATCGAAAACAGTGCGACGACCTTCTGGGTCGTGACGAGTACACAGTTCACCTTCTGGCTTGTAATAAGCCAAAACACGACAGATCACTTCTTCTTGTACCTTCGCAGACACAACGTGACCATCGATACGAACTACGCTGTTCTCATCTTCTAGTCTTTCACCAAGTTTAGCTACGACTCCGTTCACGCTAACGCGACCAGATTTAATTAACGATTCAATCTCGCGACGAGAACCGTGACCTGCGCGTGCTAATACTTTTTGTAACTTTTCGCTCATTTATCTACCTATGTGTCGTCTTCACAGACGTCGAGACCAGAATTGGTCTTCATTTTGCAAGTTACCCATGTAAATGGGATTTTTTCGGTCGGACATTATACGAGATTCTCCCATTTAATGTAAGTGAAATCGTCCAGATTATCTCGTTAAAATCTCGCTCTAAAACTCACACTTAACTCATCATCTTCTCCAACTTAGTACTAAGCCGCACTAGGGTAGAACCGCACTATTATGGGTCTGTCCACACCTCTGAATTTTTGGTGCACCTGATAAAATTATCAAGGTTATAAGAAAGATAACTGTTCAGCTTGCTAGCTCCCTTAATCAGATGAAAAGGAATAATAAATGTCTCATACAAATCTTGACCTAAATTGGATATTTGGCACCTCAGAAGACGACAACATGACCGGAACAAAAGGCTCAGATACCAACGACGTTTTCGTCGGTTTTGGTGGCGATGATAAGTTTGTTGGTTTCGACGGAAATGACTATGTCTTTGGTTGCCGTGGTGACGACACTCTATTAGGCGGCAGAGGTGATGACTTACTAGCTGGTGGTTCAGGCGACGATTACTTGTCTGGCGGCTTGGGTAATGACTCTCTATTTGGTGGTTGTGGTGACGATACGATTTTCGACTACTCTGGCAACAACTTCATCAATGCCGGTTGGGGTGATGATACGGTCGTCGTTGGTGATGGCAACTCTGTGATTGCTGGTGGGTGTGGTGATGACACGTTCGTAATGACAAACCGTCTTGCGGTTGGCGTTCCAGATCAGCCAGTTTCCTCAAACGACATTGAAGTGAAAGCAGAGATCCTAGACTTCAACATTTGCCACGATAAGCTTGTGTTTGATATGGGTCTCGATACCAACGACGATGGTATTCGCGACACGTTCCTCGATTCCGCAGACGACCTAACGCTGTCATACAACGACTTTGGTTGGGCTGTGTTCTCTAGCGACGAGTTTAATGTGGAAGTAACGTTGAAAGGTATTGATGCGGGTTACATGAACTACATTGAGCACCACAATATCGATATCTTTGACTTCGCATAATCCACGAATGTGAACTTCTACTCATTGATTCAAAAATTAAAGGGAGGCGTCTTCGCCTCCCTTTCTTATTTAGCTTTGTGCTAGTTTCGTATTTGCTTTTGAGTTGACGAGCTTACTCAAATGGCGCTGGGTCTCCAGAACCTACGCGTGCTATCACTTGCTCACCATCACTAAAGTCAATCACTGTTGTCGGTTGCTCACCCAGATACCCACCATTAAGGATGACATCAACCGCGTGCTCTAATTTGTCACGAATATCCTCAGGGTCCGATTCCGTCACGTCACTACCTGGCAAAATTAGCGATGTTGACATCAACGGCTCGCCAAGCGCTTCTAATAAGTCCAATGCGATACGGTTATCTGGAACACGGATACCAATCGTTTTGCGTTTTGCGTTCATCAAACGACGTGGCACTTCTTTTGTGCCTTTGAAGATAAAAGTGTAAGGACCCGGTGTGTTGTTTTTCAGTAGTCGGAATGCCGAGTTATCCACTCGTGCGTACAGAGAAAGCTCCGACAAATCGCGGCACAACAACGTAAAGTTATGCTTGTCATCCAGACGACGGATCTGACAAATTCGTTCCAGCGCCTGCTTGTTCTCCAATTGACAGCCTAGTGCGTAACCTGAATCGGTTGGGTAAACCACCACACCGCCGTTACGAATGATTGCTACTGCTTGATTGATCAAGCGAGCCTGTGGGTTTTCTGGATGAACGTAAAAAAACTGGCTCATTGTAATTCCTCATTATCGAACCTCTCGGCTCTATATTTTTTATGGCGTTTCGACTTCGTCAGGTTGAGCATTCAACGAAGGATCAATACCCCAATCTTTCCAAACTGGTTCTACACCCGCAGGCAACCAGAGGTTTCTTCCCAGCTCCATCCACGGTGACGGATAGTGAAAATCACTGCCTTGAGAAGCTAATAGTTTGTATTGTATAGCATAATCAGCCAAGTTGCGTCTTTCTTGTTGTGCTTGTTGGGGCTGAGCCACTTCCATAGCATCACCACCCGCCTCCACAAACGCAGCCAGCATTCGCTTCACCCATTTGGCGGTAAGTTGGTATCGCCCTGGATGTGCTAAAACAGCTTGTCCACCAGCAGCATGAATCGCGTCGACAGCGTCTTTCATCGAACACCAGTTCGGTGGAACATAACCTGGATTGTTACGCGTCAAAAACTTCTTGAACACCATCTGCATGTTTTTTGCGTAGCCATTGTCCACAAGCCATTTAGCAAAGTGAGCTCGTGTGATTGGCGCATCACCGGCAATTAACTGAACTTCTTCGAGCACCCCATCGCGAGTGGCTTTCTGTAGACGCTCTGCAATCAGCTGCGCCCTTGCTACGCGATGCGTTTTCTGTTGCTGAATTAACTCAACCAATGCTGGGCTTTCCGGATCAATATTCAAACCCACAATATGGATGTCTTTGTTCTGCCAAACAGTCGAGATCTCGATACCGTTAATGATTTTGAGCGGCAGATTATTTTCTTCAACGTATTGCTTGGCCGGAGCTAAGCCGTCAACCGTATCATGATCCGTGATCGCCAAAACCTCGATATCAAAACTTAGTGCCCGATCCACCAAATCACTCGGCGCAAATCGACCATCCGAGGCTGTAGTGTGGCTGTGTAAATCAATTCTCATCTTTTTGTCGTTTTAATGCTGTTTTGGGGTTGACTTTTTATCTCCGCACTAGTTAACTAGTACACAAATACGAAGTACCTATTTAAGGCTCACCATGTTACAAGAATTTAACCAAAACCAGAAAGCGAAAGTTGCGGTTCGTCTGAATAAGATGAATTCCGTAGACGTTGCTTGGTGGCGCACTTGGACAAGTTCTTGGTGGGCGAACGTGTACTTCTAGTTTAGAGAATTAAATGTCACAAAGCCCGCTACTTCAGCGGGCTTTTTGTTTTGTCGTCCATCTCACATTCAACTGCTTAAACATTCATCGAATATGACCAAAACTTGATTGGGTGAACGTTTGCTTTATGCGACTATGTACGGCAGGAAGATGTAAACAGCTATAAGGAGGTCTTGTGAACAAGGCCATTGAAATTAAGAAACTTGGACAGCTTGAAGTGCTTACGGCTTCCGTCCCTTATACTCAAGACCCGACTCGCTTGTTCCACACGCTATGTGAGAACAAAACTGACAGCCTATTGCTGGAATCTGCTGAAATCGATTCAAAGCAAGACTTGAAATCCCTGTTACTGGTTGATTCGGCAGTTCGTATCGTCTGCTTTGGTCACACTGTCACCATGCAAGCTCTCACGGGTAACGGCAAAAACCTACTAGCACACTTAAACCAAAATGTCCGTGGTGATGTCTCTCGTCAATTTGACGTTGACACATTAACGCTAGAATTTACACAACCATGCGACACACTGGATGAAGATTCTCGTCTACGTGAAGCGTCATCTTTTGATGCACTTCGCTTGGTTCAGCACAGCTTCGATATCTCAGAGCAAGACAAACACGCAATTTTCCTTGGTGGTCTATTTGCCTACGACTTAGTTGCGAACTTCGAACCGTTGGGCAATGCAGAAGCAACTAACCAATGCCCAGACTACGTGTTTTACGTAGCAGAAACGCTATTGGTTGTGGATCATCAGACAGAGTCTTGCCATTTGCAGGCAACTTTGTTTGTCGATGATTCTCAAAAGTCAGCGTTAAAAGCAAGAATCGAAGAAATCAGTACTCAATGTACTTCTCCTAAGCTGCTACCTAGTGCCGCCCAACTTGAGAATGTTCACGCTCAACCTAGCATCGAAGATAAAGACTTCTGCCAAATCGTTCGTGACCTTAAAGAGTACGTAGTGAAAGGCGATGTATTCCAAGTCGTACCATCTCGTCGATTCACGCTACCTTGCCCTTCTCCATTGGCAGCCTACAAAGAACTTAAACAGAGCAACCCAAGCCCTTACATGTTCTACATGCAAGATGAGCTATTCACTTTGTTTGGCGCATCACCAGAAAGCGCGCTTAAGTACGAAACCGATACCAACCAAATTGAAATCTACCCAATCGCAGGCACTCGTCGCCGTGGCAAGCGCCCTAACGGCGAGATTGATTTCGACCTAGATAGCCGCATCGAACTTGAACTGCGCACCGACAAGAAAGAAAACGCAGAACACATGATGTTGGTTGACTTGGCACGTAACGACGTCGCTCGTATTGCTCAAGCTGGCACTCGCCACGTAGCAGACCTTCTAAAAGTCGACCGCTACAGCCACGTAATGCACTTGGTATCTCGTGTGGTCGGTCAACTACGTGAAGACCTAGACGCACTGCACGCATACCAAGCGTGTATGAACATGGGCACGTTGACAGGCGCACCTAAGATTCGCGCAATGCAGTTGATTCGCGATGTAGAAGGCGCACGTCGCGGTAGCTACGGTGGTGCTGTGGGTTACCTAACTGGTGAAGGCACACTCGACACCTGTATCGTGATCCGCTCAGCGTACGTTGAGAACGGCATTGCTCAAGTTCAAGCTGGTGCTGGCGTAGTATTCGATTCTGATCCACAAGCGGAAGCAGACGAAACGCGCGGCAAAGCACAAGCAGTAATCTCTGCTATCCAAGCAGCGCATAAGTCACAATAAGGAATAGGGTTCAGAGATGGCTAATATCATTTTTATCGACAACTTTGACTCGTTCACCTACAACCTTGTGGATCAATTCCGCTCGCTAGGTCACTCAGTCAAGATTTACCGAAATAACATCCCAGCACAAACCATTGAACAAGCGGTGAACGAGCTTGAAAACCCAGTGGTTCTGCTATCGCCTGGTCCTGGTGCACCGTCAGAAGCAGGCTCAATGCCAGAACTGATTCAACTGATGAAAGGCAAAGTTCCAATGATCGGCATTTGTCTTGGTCACCAAGCGATTGTTGAAGCGTACGGCGGTACCGTTGCTGGTGCAGGCGAAATCATTCACGGTAAGGTCTCCATGATGGAGCACCAAAACCATGCGATTTACCAAAACCTACCATCACCACTTGCGATTGCGCGTTACCACTCGCTAGTTGCGACCAAGGTTCCTGAGAGCCTAGCCATCACAGCAGAAGTGGATGACTTGGTAATGTCTGTTGTACATGAAGAAGATAAAGTTTGCGGGTTCCAGTTCCACCCGGAATCTATTATGACGACCTACGGAGCAACACTGTTGGCCAATGCCATTGAATGGGCACTTGAAGAACAAACTTCAGCGAACCCACTCACTGCTTAAAAAGCACTTGGCACATAAGAAATTTAGGAGAGGAAATATGGAAGCAATCATCAACCCTATTATTACTAAACTGTACGAGCAAGAATCGCTTACTCAGGAAGAGAGCCAACAGCTATTCGACATCATTATCCGTGGTGAACTAGACCCAATTTTGATGGCGTCAGCACTGACTGCACTAAAAATCAAAGGCGAAACACCAGATGAAATTGCAGGCGCGGCGAAAGCACTTCTGGCAAACGCAAACCCATTCCCTCGCCCAGATTACGATTTCGCAGATATCGTAGGTACTGGCGGCGACGGTCACAACACCATCAACATTTCAACCACTGCGGCGTTTGTTGCTGCAGCATGTGGTCTAAAAGTAGCGAAACACGGTAACCGCAGCGTCTCCAGCAAATCAGGCTCTTCTGACCTTCTTGATTCATTTGGTATCAATCTAGCAATGAGCGCAGAAGATACGCGCAAAGCGGTAGACGATATCGGTGTTGCTTTCCTATTTGCACCTCAATACCACGGTGGTGTGCGCCATGCGATGCCAGTGCGTCAAACCATGAAAACACGTACCATCTTTAACATTCTTGGCCCACTGATTAACCCAGCTCGTCCAAACATCGAATTGATGGGTGTTTACAGTGAAGAACTGGTTCGTCCTATCGCAGAAACCATGCTACAAATGGGTATGAAGCGCGCCGCGGTCGTACACGGCAGTGGCTTGGACGAAGTAGCAATTCACGGTGAAACAACCGTTGCCGAAATCAAAGACGGTAAGATCACAGAATACAAACTAACGCCTGAAGACTTCGGTCTAGAAGCACACCCACTAGAAGCGATCAAAGGTGGCGATCCTGAAGAAAATAAAGCGATCATTACCAATATTCTGACGGGTAAAGGTACAGACGCACAATTGGGCGCAGTGGCAGTAAACGTTGCTCTGCTAATGCGTCTATTCGACCACGAAGATTTAAAAGCCAACACGCAACAAGCGATTGAGGCAATGAATTCAGGCAAGGCGTACCAATTGGTACAACAACTTGCCGCACACGCTTAAGGAATTGAAGAAGATGACTGACTTCAACACTCAGCAAGCTGGCAACCTGTCTGAACACGTTTCTAAGAAAGAAGCAGAAATGGCAGAAGTACTGGCGAAAATTGTCCGCGACAAATATCAGTGGGTAGCAGACCGTAAGGTGTCTCAACCGCTAAGCACATTTCAGTCTGATTTGCTGCCATCGGACCGCAGCTTCTACGATGCTCTGAGTGGCGAAAAGACGGCATTCATCACCGAATGTAAGAAGGCATCTCCTTCTAAAGGTTTAATTCGTGATCACTTCGACTTGGATTACATTGCATCGGTTTACAACAACCATGCAGATGCCATTTCAGTCTTAACAGACGAAAAGTACTTCCAAGGTAACTTTGACTTTCTTCCTCAAGTGCGTGGTCAAGTCAAACAACCAGTTATTTGTAAAGACTTCATGGTAGATACCTACCAAGTTTACCTAGCGCGTCATTACAGTGCTGATGCTGTCTTACTAATGCTGTCTGTCCTCAATGACGAAGAGTACAAAGCGCTAGAAGAAGCAGCACACAGCCTGAACATGGGCATCCTGACCGAAGTCAGCAACGAAGAAGAGCTTCATCGTGCCGTTAAGCTAGGCGCACGCGTTATCGGCATCAATAACCGGAACTTGCGCGACCTAAGTACTGATTTGAATCGTACTAAAGAGTTGGCACCGACAATTCGCGAATTAGCACCAAACGCGACCGTGATTTCAGAGTCTGGCATTTATACGCATCAACAAGTTCGTGATTTAGCGAAATACGCAGACGGATTCTTGATTGGTAGCTCGCTGATGGCAGAAGACAACCTTGAACTTGCAGTACGCAAAGTCACGTTGGGTGAAAACAAAGTGTGTGGCTTAACGCATCCAGATGACGCAGCAAAAGCGTATCAATCTGGCGCAGTATTTGGTGGCCTGATTTTTGTCGAGAAGTCGAAGCGTGCGGTTGACCTTGAGGGTGCTCGCTTAACCATGAGCGGTGCTCCACTGAACTACGTAGGCGTTTTCCAAAATCACGATATCGATTTTGTTGCTTCTGTCGTGACCTCTTTGGGTTTAAAAGCAGTGCAGCTGCACGGTCAAGAAGACCAAGCTTACGTAAACCAACTCAAAGCCGAACTGCCAGCAGCGGTAGAAATTTGGAAAGCTTACGGTGTGACAGATGCGAAGCCAGAACTGCTTGCAGACAACATTGACCGCCATCTACTAGATGCGCAAGTCGGCACTCAAACAGGCGGAACCGGCCAAGTGTTCGACTGGTCACTGATTGGCGACCCAAGTCAAATTATGCTAGCGGGCGGACTGTCGCCAGAAAATGCTCAACAAGCAGCGACACTAGGTTGCTTGGGATTAGATTTAAACTCTGGTGTAGAAAGCGCACCAGGCAAAAAAGATTCACAGAAGTTGCTCGCGGCATTCACCGCCATTCGCAACTACTAAAGCTGGATATCAGCTAAAAAATTTAAAGCTATTCGTAGCGAAAAATACGAGAAGGAATATAACGATGGCAAAACTGAATGCCTACTTTGGCGAATACGGCGGTCAGTACGTTCCGCAAATTCTAGTTCCAGCATTGGAGCAACTAGAGCAAGCGTTTATCGACGCGCAAGAAGATCCAGAGTTCCGGAGCGAATTCATGACGCTTCTTCAAGAGTATGCGGGCCGTCCAACGGCTTTGACTCTAACTCGTAACCTAACCAAAGGTACGAAAACCAAACTGTACCTAAAACGTGAAGACTTGCTTCACGGTGGCGCGCACAAGACCAACCAAGTGTTAGGTCAAGCTCTGCTTGCGAAACGCATGGGTAAAAACGAAATCATCGCTGAAACGGGTGCAGGTCAACACGGTGTTGCAACGGCACTTGCGTGTGCGCTGCTTGGACTTAAGTGTCGCGTTTACATGGGTGCCAAAGACGTTGAACGTCAAAGCCCGAACGTATTCCGTATGAAGCTAATGGGCGCAGAAGTCATTCCTGTTCACTCGGGTTCAGCGACACTTAAAGATGCATGTAACGAAGCGCTACGCGACTGGTCTGCAACTTATGAAGACGCGCACTACCTATTAGGTACAGCGGCAGGTCCTCACCCATTCCCAACCATCGTGCGTGACTTCCAACGCATGATTGGTGAAGAAACGAAGAATCAGATTTTGGCACGTGAAGGTCGTCTTCCTGATGCGGTTATCGCATGTGTGGGCGGTGGTTCAAATGCGATTGGCATGTTTGCTGACTTCATCGAAGAAGAAAGCGTTCGCCTAATTGGTGTTGAGCCAGCAGGTAAAGGTATCGATACAGACCAACACGGTGCACCACTTAAACATGGTAAAACAGGCATCTTCTTCGGCATGAAAGCGCCATTGATGCAAGATCCAAACGGCCAAGTTGAAGAGTCTTACTCTGTTTCTGCGGGTCTTGATTTCCCTTCAGTTGGTCCACAGCACGCACACCTAAACGCAATTGGCCGTGCTGAATACGACAACGTAACAGATGATGAAGCGCTAGAAGCATTCCAAGAGATTGCACGCCATGAGGGCATCATCCCTGCACTTGAATCTTCTCACGCCGTGGCACACGCACTGCGTATGGCACGTGAGAATCCAGAAAAAGAGCAATTGCTGGTTGTTAACCTATCTGGTCGTGGTGATAAAGATATCTTCACTGTACATGCCATCCTAGAAGAAAAAGGAGCGATCTAATGAGCCGTTATGAGAAGATGTTTGCGCGCCTAAACGAAAAGAACCAAGGCGCATTTGTACCGTTCGTAACGGTTTGCGATCCAAACGCAGAGCAATCTTACAAAATCATGGAAACACTGGTTGAGTCTGGCGCAGATGCCCTTGAACTTGGTATTCCATTCTCAGATCCGCTAGCCGATGGCCCAACCATCCAAGGCGCTAACATTCGCGCGTTAGATTCAGGTGCAACACCAGACATCTGCTTCGAGCAAATTAGTAAGATCCGAGCTAAGTACCCAGACCTGCCTATTGGTCTTCTGATGTACGCGAACCTTGTTTACTCTCGTGGTATCGAGAACTTCTATGAGCGTTGCGCAAAAGCAGGCATCGATTCTGTTTTGATTGCAGATGTACCAACTAATGAAAGTGCCGAATTTGTTGCTGCTGCAGAAAAGTTTGGTATTCACCCAATCTTCATCGCACCACCAACGGCAAGTGATGAAACACTGAAGCAAGTATCAGAGTTAGGTGGCGGCTACACTTACCTACTATCTCGTGCAGGTGTTACTGGCGCAGAAACCAAAGCAAACATGCCTGTAGGTCACATGCTCGATAGACTGAACCAATTTGATGCGCCACCAGCATTACTTGGTTTTGGCATCTCTGAGCCGGCACAGGTGAAACAAGCACTAGAATCTGGTGCCGCTGGTGCGATTTCTGGCTCAGCCGTGGTGAAGATCATTGAAGCGCACGTTGAGCAACCACAAATCATGCTAGACAAGCTAAGTGAATTCGTTTCTGCTATGAAAGCAGCAACACAAAAATAACGTATTGCTACTCGCATAAATATGAGATCGATTCCTTATTTACCATTCGGAATCGATCTTTTTTTTAACATCCATTCTCTAAATTTCCCTCTTTCTTACCATATATTTTATAAACATCACCGAGTAAAAATATCAGCACGATCGATGGCAATCGTTTGCTTGTGATTAAAAAACTACCATTCATCAATGAATTCCCGATCAGTTGATAAGTTTGTACGGAAATTGTATTGCTAATTGTGAATGATAAGTGTAAAAAGCAAGGCGATATAATTATCCAAATAACAACTTTATATTGGTGGGTAATTTTAGGATTTTACATTTTATTAGCACAGAGGTTATGGAAGTGTTAAACAAAAAGAGTTTACTAAACAACATTGGCGTACAAGTCGTCATTGCAATGATCGTAGGTACTGCCGTTGGTGCCTTCATGGGTCAAAGCGCGACAGTATTTGCACCACTAGGTGCTATCTTCATTAACCTGATCAAGATGCTTGTGATCCCTCTGGTCGCAGTAGCGCTTATCTCAGGTGCAGCAGGTCTAGGCAATAGCCAATCTGCAGGTAAAGTGGGCTTGGTAACCCTAGGTTACTTTGGTCTAACGTCTGCCCTAGCTGTCGCACTAGCACTGTTTATGGGTGAAGTATTCCAACCAGGCATGGGCATCGACGTTTCTGGCGTTGAAGGTATGTTCTCAGCTGAATACGCTTCAAAAGGTGAATTACCTACTTTCTGGGCAACCATCACTGGTATGATCCCAACTAACGTTTTCCAATCACTAAACGAAGCGAACATCCTTCAGATCCTTGTGTTTTGTATGTTCTTCGGTATCGCGATTTCAAAACAAGAAAAATCACGTCGCGAGCCAATCATCAATGGTGTTAACTGCATCGTTGACGCTATGGTTTGGATGATCAACAAAGTGATGATCATTGCGCCTATCGGTGTATTTGGTCTGATGGCTGAAGCGGTAGGTACATTCGGTTTTGGTGCCCTAATGGTGGTCTTCAAACTGTTCGTCGTTTACGTAGCGGCAATCCTAGTGTTCGGCTTCGTAGTTTACCCAGCAATGGTACATATCTTCACTAAGACATCGGCGAAGAAATTCGTATCAGCAATGAAGAAGCCACAAGCAGTTGCCCTTTCTACCGCCTCTTCAATGGCAACGCTGCCTGTAACAATGGATACGTGTGAGAAAGAGTTGGGCGTAAGAAACTCAACCGCTTCATTTGTTTTACCGCTTGGCGCAACCATCAACATGTCAGGTAACGCGATTTACTACGGCCTAGTGGCAATCTTCTTTGCGCAACTGTTCAACATCGACCTAGGCATGGGCGCTTACGTTGCGATCATCGTCACTTCGACACTGGGCGCAGTAGGTCAAGCAGGTGTTCCTGGTCCTTCATTCCTAGTAGTCGCGGTACTGCTTGCTGCTGGTATTCCAATCGAAGGTCTCCCACTATTGTTTGCGCTTGACCGTATCTTCGACATGATTCGTACCGCACTAAACATCACAGGTGATGCAGCATGTGCCGTTATCGTGGATGCACTTATTGAAGAAGAAGCACAACAAACTGAGCTTCAAAAGCAAGAAGCATAATTTAAATTAACGCTCATTCAAGCCGCTCCATCGAGCGGCTTTTTTTACGATAAACCTGCCTTAGATAACCGTTTAAATAGAAACTAATGGCATATTTTGTTTTAAATGATATAAGAGCGGCATAAATAAAAAACCATAAACCTTGGCTAGGTTATCTCATGAATTTTACGTCGTCTTTAGGGGTGCTATCTGCGAGCAGCATGCCTATTGAAAAAAAGCAGCTCGCGCTGATCAATGCGGTTCTTAGTGGTTTCGATACGCAAGAACGTCAAGTTATATTCCAATCCGTTACTGACTACCGAAGAAATCAACTCATTGCACTCTTCCCAGAACATAAGGCTAAGAGCTTTTCAGTGCTGTTTGAATCGATGGACTATCGTGATTTAGTACAACGTTACCCTTCCACCTTATCGCCTTACATTACGGCGTTAGAGCTTGTCGCATCTCAGTGCTTTACGCACTGGCTGGAGTTTTGGTGTGAATGTGAAATTGCAGCAATCAAGACGAAGCCTCCTGTACAGGAAATATCTACAATAAGTACCAAACTGCCCTTTGAAGATAGCGCTTATTACGGTGCCATGATTGAACGCATAGAAGATGCTCAACTTATGGTAAAAACACCCTCTCACTCTCAAGCGATATCACTGAGTGATGCAGTCACGTTAAGTAATCTTGAGCTTTTTATACAAGGTGAAAAGTGGTACGAAATGCTGCCGTTACTGTCGCTGTCGCAAACAGGTAAGCACTTTATATTACTAAAACATCCAGACAATGAAGCGGTCCCTACCCTTGTTGCCTCTGCTTTGGTTCAGGATTGGGCTATTCACAACCGTTGGTTGAGCTACGCACCACAATTTAGCAACGAACAATGGCACTACTGTTTACCAAACCATGGGTACGAAGAACTAACGCGATTACAGCTTTTTACATCATCTACACTGTTAAAATGTTACTCTCTCCCAGAATTTGATCGCGAATTCAAGTTACTATTATCCGATACACAATCCGTGTGTGAAGTCCTGCGCTTGACAGTAAGTGGAAATGCCCAGCAGAAACTCTACTTTCTCTACCTTGCACAAAAAGAGCTTATGAACGTACTGTATCAAGCTGGTTATAAAGTAGGCTTCACCATCATTGAGCAACCTTTCATGCTCAACTTTTATCAGTCGATCGATAAGAAAGCGTATTTCCATTCTGGATATTGCGATCTCAATAATGACGGCAAAGAAACTTACCGGGGATTCTGGAATTTCGAAATGATGGTCAAAGCATTCAATCAAACCGATTTCCGCGTCTACAAACGCGCAGTGAGAGCCAACCGAAAACGAGCGTCATCCGAAAGGGATGAATATGTTTGATTTCGGTTTAGAGACAATCATCTACGCAAAAGCCATTACGCTACTTGCCACGGTAGCAGTGGTTTTTATGTGGCTGATTTACTACTGCTTTCGCTTAAAACAAAAAAACGAGGTTATCTTTGGGACGCATCACGCGCCTTACATTGCTTACTCTGTTTGCATCATTGCTTGGATAAGCAGCAATGCGTATTTCCATACCGAGCTCTTGCCTGATTTGGGGCCGGATGTCGGCATCTTTATGGCAAAGTTTGCTAACCTTGCGTCCTTCTTCGCATTTGCGTTCGCCTATTACTTTTCTTGCCAACTCTCTGCCGAGCAAAGAAAAGGCAAAGTACACCCTTGGCAACAACTGATCTTCGTCACCCTGACGGTCTACTCATTATTTATCAACTTACAACCGAACTTAACGGTAGAGCATGTCGAAATCGTTGGACCTAGTGAGTTTGTCATTGAGTTTGGCCCACAGACCTCCTACTTCTTCATAGGTTTGGTAAGTTTCGTTGTGCTCACTTTGGTCAACTTAGTCGCCATGCGCGCTAACAGCAGCAGACTAACGCTAGCCAAAACTAACTACATGATCGCAGGCATCTTGGTGTTCATGCTATCAACGGCAACCATACACCTTGGCATGACTTACTTCATGGGTGACTTTTCACTGACTTGGCTACCACCAGCGTTGTCTATCAGTGAAATGTTATTCGTAGGTTATGCGCTACTCACCTCACGTTTTTATAGCGTCAAATACCTCGCATACATGTCACTCAGCGCATTGCTCGTATGCGCGATATTCGTTTTGCCTTTAGGTGCAATCTTCATCCCAATGACAGATAGCAAACAATGGTTAATCGCCACACCAATCTGCGCCCTAATCGGCATTACTTGGCATCTGCTTTATAAACGAGTAAGCCGTTATTCATCGTTTTTGATTTACGGCAATAAGAAAACACCCGTGCAACAAATCTTAGCGCTTGAGGATGAGTTCAAACTGTCGATTGATGATGCGATGAGACGTTTGGGAATATTACTGCAAATCCCGAACGACAAGCTCCGCTTGGTGACCAGTAATTACACTGAGACATTTTACGAAGACTATTTGTCGTCAAACAAATCTGTCTTAGTATTAGACGAACTCTCTGACGAGATTGACTATGCAAGCTCATCAAAGGGCTCCGTAAAAGCCTTGTACGAAAAAATGAGTTCAAACAATACGGCTTTGGTTATGCCACTCTTCGGGCAAGGCAAATCCGTGACGCACCTATTGGTCTCACCACATAAGATCAACAATCAGTTGTTCTCAAATGAAGAGATCTCCGCGTTGCAAACCTTGCTTACACGTGTTCAAAGCACCATTGAGGCCGATCGACGTATTCGTCAAAGCCGTGCGCTGGCTAACTCAATTGCCCACGAAATGCGTAATCCTCTCGCTCAAGTTCAATTGCAATTTGAGGCTCTGAAGCAGCATATTGAAAACCAAGCGCCGATTGAGCAGATAAAAATTGACATCGAAAATGGTCAGGCGGCCATCCAACGTGGCCGTCAGTTGATTGATATCATTCTTCGGGAGGTCAGCGACAGCGCCCCTGAACATGAGCCCATTGCCCTCTCTTCAATTCATAAAGCGGTCGATCAAGCGGTCAGCCACTACGGTTTTGAAAATGAGAAGATAATTGAGAGAATTCGTTTACCACAACATACTGATTTTGTGGCCAAGCTAAATGAGACCTTATTTAACTTCGTTATTTTTAACCTCATTCGTAACGCAATTTACTATTTTGATTCCTATCCAGATAGTCAAATTGAAATCAGCACCAGTACTGGGGCTTATGAAAACGTGCTTGTATTCCGCGATACCGGTCCTGGTATCGACGAGACCATCTCTCACAAAATCTTTGACGACTTCTTCTCTTACCAGAAAAGTGGTGGTAGCGGCTTGGGGCTTGGTTATTGCCAACGCGTAATGCGTTCATTTGGCGGGAGAATTGAGTGCCACTCAAAACTGGAAGAGTTCACCGAATTTCACCTTTATTTCCCTGTTGTCCCTAATGCGCCAAAAGCTGAAACCTTACGTACGCCTTATTTCACGGATTGGAAGAATAGTCACACTGAACAAAAAGCCAAATCGAACGTACGAATAGATAAGAACGCACCAACCGTACTCATCGTTGATGATAAAGAAGTGCAACGAGCATTAGTGCAAATGTATTTAAACCAACTTGGTGTGAATAGCTTGCAAGCCAAGAACGGAGAGAATGCGGTCGAACTGTTTGAAGCTAACCACATCGATTTGATATTAATGGATGTGCAAATGCCTGTAATGAATGGATTTGAAGCCAGTGAAAAGATAAAAGCGCTATCGCCTAACACGCCGATCATTGCGCTCTCAGGAGAGTCTGGAGAACGCGAGCTTGAAATGATTGCCAAGCTCATGGATGGGCGTTTGGAAAAGCCAACGACTTTAAATGCCCTCAGGCATGTCCTGAACAACTGGCTCAACAAAGACACCGCGTCGAATTCTTTCGAAATTGAGAATGAATAATTGGCATCTGATATGCATTACTGAAGTACAAACGAATTATCCATAGATTCAAGCCCTCTCTTTATTAGCGGGGAAACTTGATAAGGAGATGACCATGATGCTTCATCGACATACTTATTACGGCTTGATTCACCACGGTATTAAAACCTTACTTTTAGACCGTGTTGGACACTATACAGAAGAAGAATACCATCAGTACCTCAACCTGATGACGGGAAAATCAACCTGCTTCACCATGTCCCATGACGAACTAGAAGCAACAGTCGATAACCTGTTACGCGAAGGCTATTTGGAGGATGTGAAAAACCTCATCACTCGTTACCAAAACGTAGCCTGAACCTCTTCGTTCTGTCCAACAAAATAGCCGCTGAATGCGGCTATTTCTTTCCTCTATATTCTATAAATATTCACATTGCCTCAGATTCCGCTAGACTGTCCTCAACTCAATAACTAGGTAGTTTTTTGCATCATGAAGCAAATCCTTGATTTTATTCCACTCATTGTCTTCTTTGTCCTATACAAGATGCACGATATCTATGTTGCGACAGGCGCGCTTATCATCGCAACGGCTATTCAAATCGTGTTGACGTTTGCTCTATACAAGAAAGTAGAAAAGATGCAATTGGTTACTTTCGCAATGGTGGCTATCTTCGGTGGCATGACCATATTTTTCCACGATGACAACTTCATCAAATGGAAAGTAACCATCATCTATGCACTGTTCGCTGTTGGCTTAGCCGTAAGTCATGCTATGGGCAAGTCCGCGATCAAAGGCATGCTTGGTAAAGAAATCACTTTGCCTGAAGCGGTCTGGACCAAAATCAACTGGGCATGGGTTGGCTTTTTCTCGTTCTGTGCCGGCCTAAACGTATACGTAGCGTTTAAGCTCCCACTCGATGTGTGGGTTAACTTCAAAGTGTTCGGTTTACTGATCGCGACATTCGCTTACATGATCGCTACGGGCTTCTACATCTACAAGCACATGCCAAAAGATCAAAAAGAGAAGAAAGAAAACTCATCCGATGTTTCGGTTGATGATTAAAAGCTCAATTTTGCTATAATCTTCTTACATTGATTATTTACAGCGACCTCAGGGTCGCTGTTTTGTTGTTTGCGCCAGAAATCTTGGTGCATTATTTGCTCCATTTTTGAGCTTAATAAAGATTGTAGGATGTCATCATGAATCAAGAAGGTCATACACCAAAAGGCCAATTATTGCTTCGCACCCTTGCTATGCCCGCTGATACTAATGCCAATGGCGATATCTTCGGCGGCTGGATCATGTCCCAACTCGACTTAGCTGGCGCGATTCTGGCTAAAGAAATCTCCTTAGGCCGAGTTGTTACTGTCTCGGTTTCTAGCATCACATTTAAAAAACCTGTCAGCGTCGGCGATGTTGTCTGCTGTTACGGAGTATGCTCAAAGATCGGCAAAACTTCGATGAGTGTAGACCTAGAAGTATGGGTGAAGCCTGTTAAAGTCGACGGTGTAGAAGAGCGCTTCATGGTTTGTGACGCCACATTCAACTATGTTGCGATCGATAGCGAAGGTAAACCACGCCCAGTTCAAAAGTAATAACTTGGTTTAATATAACGAATTGCTAGGAACAACCTCACAAATTCCATTGTTGACTTGTGAGTGGCACAAAAAAGGCGTTAAATTAGGACTTTACCCTACCAATTAAGGAAATATGCTATGTGGTACGTCATCTTTTCTCAGGACATCGAGAACTCATTAGAAAAACGTCTGAGTGTTCGCCCTCAACATCTTGAGCGCTTACAGCAACTTCAAGACGAAGGACGTCTACTCACTGCTGGTCCAATGCCAGCCATTGATTCCGATAATCCGGGTGAAGCAGGCTTTACTGGCTCGACAGTCATAGCAGAATTTTCCTCTTTGGAAGAAGCTCAAACATGGGCTGATGCCGATCCATACATTGCAGCGGGCGTTTACGAAAATGTCATCGTAAAACCGTTCAAGAAAGTGTTTTAAGTTATGAAAAAATTACTGTGTCTTTTCCTCGTATTCGGTGCACTAGCAGGTTGTTCATCAAGTGATGACAAGCAACATCAACTTGAGTTGATGGCTTCTAACCGCGCTGGTGTTCTTTCTGCAGGTTTACCGCTTGAATACGGTCCATTAAAAATCTTACGCATTTCTTCCAACAAAAATGTGGTTGAGATGATGATGATTTATAACGATGATGCGCTTGGTGCCAAGCCGTTAAATCAAGTAGTGAACACCAGTATATACACTTACTGCAATACACCAGCGGTGCGTGAGCAAATTGATATGGGCTTGATGTACCGAATCAAAGTACGCAACTCCCGCGGCCAATTAATGGCGGATGAGTTGGTGTCAGCGCAAACATGCAGCGCAGGTCAAAAAGCACAGTAATACGCGACTCAATCTTCTTGAGTTAGACGCTCGATAAAATAAAAAAGCGAGGATAGATATCCTCGCTTTTTTGTTTCTGCGGCCAGTTTGAAAAACTAAGCGCTTATACGAGTTCAGCTCTGAGCTTCTTAGCAGCAGAGACAAGGTTACCTAATGCGGCTTCGGTTTCTGCCCAATTACGCGTTTTAAGTCCACAATCAGGGTTCACCCACAAGCGTTGCGCCGGTATTTTTTCAGCTGCTTTCTTGAGTAAGCCTTCAATCCACTCCTCCGTTGGAATGTTCGGAGAATGGATGTCGTACACACCCGGACCAATTTCATTCGGATAATTAAAGTCTTCGAACGCTTTCAGCAATTCCATATTGGATCGCGATGTCTCGATTGTAATCACGTCAGCATCAAGCGCGGCAACTGAATCAATGATTTCGTTAAACTCGCTGTAGCACATGTGAGTATGAATTTGCGTTTCTGGTTTTGCGCTAGCCGCAGAGATCTTAAACGCATCGACGGCCCAATTTAGATATTCTTTATGGTCACGCTTCTTCAATGGTAAGCCTTCACGAATCGCTGGCTCATCGATTTGAATAATGTTGATACCCGCCTCTTGCAAGTCAGAGACCTCATCACGAAGTGCAAGGGCGAGCTGGTCTGCAATTTGTTTGCGAGTAATGTCTTCACGTGGGAATGTCCAACACAGAATCGTCACTGGACCGGTCAACATGCCCTTCATTTGCTTGCTGGTCAACGATTGTGCATACGTCGACCATTCCACCGTAATCGGTTTTATGCGCTCAATATCTGCGACCACAATCGCTGGTTTGACACAACGAGAACCATAGCTCTGTACCCAACCAAATTGAGTGGTTTGGAAGCCCGCCAGGTTTTCAGCAAAATACTCCACCATGTCATTACGCTCAGCCTCACCATGCACAAGAACATCAAGATCGAGCGCTTCTTGGCGTTTCACCGCATCAGCGATGTGTCCTTTCAATGCCTGTTTATAATCTGATTCTGAAAGTTGACCACTGCGGAACGCACTTCTCTGAACCCGAATTTCTCCCGTTTGTGGGAAAGACCCGATAGTCGTAGTCGGCAAGAGTGGCAAGCCAAGCACTTCAGCTTGGTGTACGGTACGCTCTTCATAAGGTGCACTGCGCTGACTGAGCGCCGCCGTGATTTGGTTCAAACGAGACTGAACGTGTGGTTTGTTAACATGTGAAGCGGCTTTACGATCTTTAATGGGTTGACTATACGTATCACAAGCTAAAATCGCATTTTGGTCTCCATCAAGCGCACGGCCAAGCAAGGCAACTTCCGTTACTTTTTGTTTGGCGAAAGAAAACCAACTTTTTACTTCTTCACTTAACTCCGTTTCTAACTCTAGGTCTACCGGGCTGTGTAGCAATGAACACGAACTGGCTACCCATAAATTGTCGCCAAGTATCTCTTTAACTGGCTGTAAGCGCTCTAATTGAGAACTTAAATCCGATCGCCACACATTACGTCCATTCACCACGCCCGCAGACAATACCCAGCCACTAGGCAGTTTTGCTACCACTTCTTCAAACTGCTCAGGCGATGCAGATAAATCGACATGAAGTCCATCAACATTAAGCTCGATGATTTTATCCAACGTGTCCGTGACCGAATCAAAATAAGTGGTTAGCAACACTTTTACGTCACTACGAATGACCTGATAAGCTAGCTTGAACGCGTCCAACCATTTACTTTCCAGCTCAAGCGAGAGAATCGGTTCGTCAATTTGTACCCATTCCACACCTTGACTAGCAAGTTTAGAAAGAATTGCTTGATACGCGGAGAGTAGCCTTGGCAATAAAGTCAAACGATCAAAATCTTCTTCCACTTCCTTACCTAGATAGAGGTAACTGAGCGGCCCAAGCAAAACAGGTTTTACTTTGTGGCCGGCTTTGACTGCCTCATTCACTTCTTCAAAAAGCTGTGGCCAACTGACTTCAAACGTATCATCCTTGCTGAACTCAGGCACAATGTAATGGTAATTGGTATTAAACCACTTCGTCATATCAGAGGCTGCCGCCCCCCCACAGTCGCAAGCAGATTGAGATTGACCACGACCGACTTTAAATAGTGTGTCTAAATCTGGAAACCCACTTGCGTGTCGCTTTGGTACATGTCCCAATAGCAATGTTGTGGTTAAGACATGATCGTACCAAGCAAAATCACCCGCAGTTGTGAAGCTCAAACCCGCCTCTGTTTGTGTGTTCCAGTTTTGTGCTCGCAAGCTTGCTCCTGCTCGCTTAAGCTCCGCCTGATCGATTTCACCACGCCAGTATTTTTCCTGAGCAAACTTAAGTTCTCGTTTTTCACCAATGCGTGGGTAACCAAGAATATGCGTTGTCGTTGCCATGTCCGTATTCCTTATTCAGTGTCTGATGTTGAGGTCAGAGCATCGAGAGAAAACCTATCAAGATGTCTGGATGGCTAAAACTATCGCTCTGGCAACCGCATTGAACAACATCCAATTATTCAACTTGTTTATTAAAAAATTTCATATTGAGCGATCTCACTCGCACTAGACTAAAACAAATGGACGTCTAGACGTTTACATATCCATTTTTTATGGGTAAGTTAATAAAGCTCATGGCAGACATAAAAGGATGAATGGGATTCATGATAGAGTTGAAACACTTACGCACACTCACTTCACTGAGGGATACGGGTTCATTAACGGCAACCGCAACCGCGTTACACCTGACGCAATCTGCCCTTTCTCATCAAATCAAAGATCTTGAATCTCGTATTGGTGGGCAGCTTTTTTTGCGCAAAACCCGCCCCGTTAAATTCACTTCAGAAGGTGAAATTTTGCTTCGTCTCGCTGATGAAATCTTGCCAAAACTCGCCAAAGCAGAAAACGAGCTTGCAAGCTTGAAAGAGGACGTGAACGGTCGTTTGCACATGGCGATTGAGTGCCACTCTTGCTTCCAGTGGTTAATGCCAGCACTGAAGGAATACCAATTAACTTGGCCAAGTGTGACGCTCGATTTCTCTTCCGGCTTCGGTTTTGAACCTCTACCAGCCCTGTTGGCTGGCGAGCTTGATTTGGTCATTACATCAGACATTCAGCCACGCTCCGAAGTCCATTATGAACCGTTGTTTGACTTCGAAATGCGCTTGATTACTTCGACTAGCCACCCATTAGCGAACAAAAACGTCATTGAGCCTGAAGATCTTGCTGATCAAACCATGCTTTCTTATCCAGTACAGAAACAAAGATTGGATGTGGTCAAACACTTCTTACACCCTGCGGGAGTTGAGCCAGCCAAGTGGAAACAAGCGGACAACACGTTAATGCTCGTACAAATGGTGTCAGCAGGATTGGGGGTAGCAGCATTACCAAATTGGGCGATTTCTGAGTTCTCGCGCCAAGGTTTGATTACCAGTATGCCTTTTGGAGAGGGGTTATGGCGTAGATTGTTCGCAGCAACACGTAACTCAGAAAAAGAGAAGCGTTACTTACAGGCTTTCTTTGCAACAGCTCGCCAGCAGTGTAAAAGCCACCTTGATGGGATCAAGATGGCTTAAAGATCGACAATTGAAACGAAACTAACGTTCGTAAGATTTAAATTGATTGGTCAGTGGGTCATATTGATAGCCAAGCATATCGAGCTTGCCCACTACCGATTCCACATCCATCTCGTACATCGATACCAACTCTTCAAAGCTATCACATTCTAAGCGCAGCTTTTCATTAACGATACCCAACAAGATAATGCTGTCCCAGTTACTTACGTTGCTTAAATCCATCGCGACACTCCTCTAAGACAAGGTATTTGACCTCAATTCCGTTGAGCACGTGCGTCAAGACTCTCTCGAAATGAATGAGGCTATAACTAAAGCGTAGACTTAATCGAATGATTTGAAAGTGAGCTCGATCTAAATCCCGAGCTCACAAAAAGAAAAGAAGACAGAAGTGTTAGTTCATTCGGTCTATGCCCCCAATAGGAACAGACCCTGTAAGCTTGTCATTGAAGCCAAAGCAAGAAGCAACGCTGCCGCCAATTGCACTTTGTTTGGCGTTTTATGAGTGAAGATATGCCAGCACCAAACCACGATTGCCATAATCAGCATCGCCAGTGACGCTAGAATATGTTGTGTCACGCCATTCAATGTCGCTTCATCCAACTGATAAGCAGAAAACAACGTCATCACGACCAACAGCATGCCCGAAACAACACCCGTAACCGGTAAGATTCGGTGAAATGCTTGCAAGCGGCTACGTGCGATAACTAGAAGTAACTGCGCAAACACGGCACCTAAGAAGAAGATCATCAATGCCACTGAAGCGCTTGCCGCCCAATGCGGTTGCTCAAATAGTTGAATGCTCACGTACGCGAACGCCAAACCGTTCGCTAGATGCAGAGCCCATAATGGCCCTTTCTCACGTGTCTTCTTAGTCTGAACTTGAGAGTAAAAATAAAAGATCGCGAATACGATCATGAAAGCTTCAATACGAAGCGACGCCACTGCCAACCAAAGTACGCCAATTGATGGCAACATCTTATGCAGGCGACCACGTTGACCAGGGCAGATATCACCCTTAATCAAAAGTAAGGTCAACAGCGCTTGGGCGCCAAATAGCATTGGAGGAAAAGTTAACAGCAATTGTTGAATCATGTTGAATGCAAACTCAAAAGTCATTTTGGGGTGGCGATAATAGCAAATCACCTAATGGTCGACTAGCCCGTAACTTCACCACTCGCTCGCAGAGTTCACAAGTCAGCATCTCTTGAGGGGCTAATTCGCTTTCCGTGTTAGCATCGCCGCGAAATAGCCGTCAAACCTGCTATTTAATCTCTCCGCTTGAACTTTACATTTTGCAATAAAATGAAAGTGTAAAGTCAAAAACAACATGAAAAACAGAACGCTCATCTCTATTCTCTTTTGTCTATTTTCGTTAACAGGCTGTGATTTCAACAAAGATCCAGTTCTCTCCCTATCATACGAAGAGTCCACGGTTTCTCATGAGTTAGTCATTCACGCTGAATCTCAGTCACTACCCAAAGGGGATAAGCTCTATTTACGCGCTCAACTTCTTGACTCAGAGAATAACGGTTGGCTTACCGAAACAGATACCGTGATTTGGAATAGCTCGAATGAGAAGGTCGCGACGATTAACTCAAGCGGCTTATTGCTTGCGAAATCACAAGGAGCCACAACCATCACCGCATCAGTAAATAAAGATGGTCTCGCCTTCTCTGTAAGCTTAGAAATCACAGTATCCGAAGCAATGCTCTCAAAATTAACTCTCGTATTGGCAAACGAAGGTTCAACACCTAAAGGCTTAACGCTTCCCTTTCAAGTCATGGGGGAATATTCAGATGGAAACCGCATTGATTTGACTGACTCTTCGGAACTTCAGTGTCATATTGCAGACTCTACTGTCGCCCAACTCACACTCGGGAATCCAGCCAACCTCATCCAAGGAATGAGTGTAGGGAATACTGTACTTAACTGCACATATGGAGATACCGCCTTAGAGGCAGGTAAGAAAATCTCTATCAGCAAAGCCATACCCGTCGAATTGTCCCTTAGCCTAGAGCATTCAGAACTGCCTGTCGGTTCGAGCTCTCAAATACTCGCGCTCGCTAAATTTTCAGATAGTTCAACGCAAGAAATTACAAACGCGCCGGAGCTCCATTTAGACATCAGGGATCGCTCGCTGGCATCTATTATTCAAGAACAAGATCAAACCCAATTATTTGCTACCTCTACCGGGACAACAATCTTGACGGCGAAAATTAAAAACACAGAGCTGTCCGACGAAGTATCAGTCGTCATTACTCCAGCTGAGTTTTCTGCACTCAATGTAACCCTCGAGAAAGATGAAATACCCTTGGGCCTCTCAACGCATGTTCAAGCACTGGCAGAACTTACAGACCAATCCACTATCAATGTCACACGAGACCCTCGAGTGATTTGGTCTGTGCTCCCTGTAACGATTGCTCGAATAGAAACAAAAGAGAACAAACTGACCATCAAAGCACTTAAATCTGGTCAAGCGACGCTCGTTGCCTCGCTGAACGATGGACAAATACGCTCGCAAGTACCGTTTAGCGTATCCGAACCTGTGGTGACCAAACTTAGTTTATCTCCCAATGTAGATTCATTGCCTAAAGGGTTATCTCATTCATTTCAAGCTTGGGCCACATACTCGGACGGTTCCATTGCCGAAGTTACGTCTGCCTCAGAATTTCAATGGAGCGTCGATAATACAGACATCGCGACATTTGAACTTAGTCCTCATAAAGGAATGATAACAGGCATTCAAGTTGGTGAAACCAACATAACAGGTACACTTTCTGATAGTTGGCGTAGTACCGCTACATTAACGGTTTCAGATGCTATCGTTACCGAGATCAACTTTGATGAAACTGAGCTTTCTTTACCCGTAGGGCTAGAGCATCCTTTGAAAGTAAACGCCCTATTGTCAGATGGAAGTATCATTGATATTTCGAACTCTCCTGAGATTAGCTTTATTGTTAGCAATAACGAGTTTGTCGATTTTGACGACCAAGAAAGAAATGTGGTTGTCGGAAAGAATATGGGCTCGACCACAATTACAGCACTCGCTAAATTTAATTCATTAGAACATCAAAACCATATGACATTGTTCGTCATGCCTCCCGTAATAAAACGACTTTCTCTAGAATCAACATTTACAGAAATAACGGCAGGTGTTCCTCTGGTACTGCAAGCTATCGCAACCATGACCGACGACTCTGAGGTTAACGTAACAAACAGCTCAACATTAGATTGGAGCGTCGAACCCGTTGGTAGCGCAGAGCTTACTCAATCAACGGAAGGGATAACGCTTACCGGAATTGAAAAAGGTGAAATAAAAGTCTCTGTTATTGCGGAGTCTTTTCCCTCAATGGTCACAACTCAGAAAACATTCACTGTTGTCCCTAAGGACTATACGATTACATTGGTAGAAGAAGCGATATCTCCTCTAAGTCGCTCCGTTTTCGAAGGTTATGACATCGATGATATAAAAATTAGGCATAACGGTTTAACAAACTTTGATTTGTTGAACACAACACCACGCTACTTGAATAATCCTTTAGTCAGAGTCAATCAACAACACTTTCGCATTACGGGGGTTGTCTCACCAGTTAAAGCTGTGAATTTTGAACTACCAGAATGGTTTGATGAACCCATCGCTTCTGCTTATTTCGTTGATGAGCAACCATTGTTCAAAGCACATATACGAGCTTATGCCGACGTCAGACAAAATGACGACAAATACGCACAGCCAACGACAGAAAACGTTTATCAATATGAAAAAGAGTTGCGTGGCTTCAAACAGTTAATGAATAACTATGACTATAACCATCGGTTTATCGGCTTCATTCAAAGCTATATGAATTCAAGAACCCGCATGATCCGGCATGAAGATCATTGGTGTGAAGTAGAAACGCTACTGACATCAACTCGTTCAATAGAAAGCAGTTCTGACCACTTTGCTAAATTCAAAGGTAACGATACTTCACCACATACATTGAAACACGTAAGTCTTATCGCAAATAAGCCGAGTGCGACCTACATGATGCTGACCCAAGAAGCCAACGGCGTCGCAACGGTTGGAGATGGGTGGTTGAGCGTACGTGATTTTAGGTTGTTTTCTGAAGGGGCTACATCACCTAAAACAACCTACCTACACGAAAAGATGCACAACCACGGCTTCGGTCATAAAGGAGGGATGACCTATGGCTACCCCGCAGAGACTGGCAAGTTTGTGAATCAATCTTGGACACAGTTTTACGAAGATGGCGCGGTTGAGGCATCAACACCCACACTAGCAAGCCAATACGAACTCAAAGATCTGGGTAAACAGTTTAAGTTAGAGATTTCATTTTTAGATAAGAGCACATCGGCGCCATCAAACCGACATATTGATAAGTTTATCTTACTCACCACTTCTTTGGCTAAATTAGAGCGTAGCTATCTAATTGATCATAATAACAATGCTATCGAAATTTACCCAGAACTCGACTCTGGTTATGAGCACACGTATGTATTTAACAATATTGAGCCAATTCAACCTCAAAGCATAAGTGAGGCGAACTCTGAACCAGTCGCGTCAAAACTCATTTTTGTTTTTGATAAACCAGAACAAGCAAATACAAACAACATCCCTACATCTATCATCTTTATCGGTGGTAACAGGGAAGATACAAAGCAACAAGCGAACCTCGTAATCAACTACTCAGGTTCAGGAGGATTTGTCAGCAAAGATGGACAGTTCGTCTATCTAACCAAGCAATGGAATAAAAATGACAATAACGTCTTCACCAATGAAGTAAATACACTCTCACCAATTGAAGCGGAACAGTTCTGCAAAGAGAAAGGACTCAACCTAGGAACATTAAAGCCATTTCGCTCAAGAGATATGATGGATTTTCAAACGAAATATCAGAAATACGGAACTCAAGTGGGGCTGTCGTACGAAACTGGTACACCGATGGCCATCTCAGTACCAACCACTTACCGACCAAATACTATTACAGAAGTAGAAAAAGGTGCCGTAATTGTATGTAATGAGCAGTGAACTGAATGAAAGCAGCATTGAGCACTTTTACCAGTCCCCAACACTGCCCATATAAAAGAGCGATGCAACTAATACTAGCTCTTTGCCAGATAACTCAACGCATCTTCTTGAGTTAACAAACCACGGTACTGATTTTGTGAATCACAAAGTATCCATGGAAAGGCCGTTCCTGCTGTCACTAGCTCTCGAACGGTCGAGACAGGCAAGTTCGCATCCACCAGCTCAAACTCTGTACTCATGATTTGATTCACTGGTCGCTTCCAAATCCTATTTTCACGTTCCGATTCCAAATCAGTCCCCATCGTTGGTGTTAAGTGCAAGTTGATTTGAGCTTTAGTAATCAGACCAACGCATTGCTTTTCATTAATGACCACCAAAGGCGCCGTCGGGCTCAAGTTCATGTACTCAACGGCGAGTGACAATGGCTCCCCCGGATCAAGTCGACGAACATCGATATGGCTGAGAGACATTAGTGGTGCATCTTGCGTCGGTTTTACTTTCACGTTGTTAAAGTGCTTTTTGTGACACTGTGGCTTGTCCAGTAGCACCACAGGTACCGCTTGAGAAAACAAAAAACCCTGCATAAAATCAACACCAAGGTCTGCAAGCTCTGTTAGTTCTTGTTGCGACTCAACCCCTTCAGCAACCACTTTCACGCCAAGCTTGTGTGCTAACTCAGTGATCATTTTGACGATGTTGTAACGAGTGCTCCCTTCTTCGATACCTCTGATAAATTTTCGATCTATTTTGAGCAGATCAAACTGCCCTTCTTCAAGGTAAGAAAAGGAAGAGTAGCCAGTACCAAAATCATCAATAGCGATCTTGATGCCCTTGTCACGCAGTTCACTCAAAGCAAGGGTATGCTCTTTATCTTGTTCAAAATACGCAGTTTCCGTGAGTTCGATAGTGATTCGATTCGGATCAACACCACTTCCAGCAATCAAATCATAGGAACTTTGCAAAACTTGCAGCGCATCCAACTTGGTATTCAGTGAACGATTCAACGTTAATCCTATTTCTTCTCCATAAACTTTCTGGATATGAGGAAGTTGCTTGAGTGCTGTGCGGCAAACGAGATCATCCAACGCAGCAATCAACTCTAAATCCTCGACAACTGCGATCATCTCTTGGGTATCATAGGTTTTATTCTGATGATAGAAACGCGCTAACGCTTCGAACTTCACCACTTTGCCCGTACGTGTTTCAATGATCGGCTGATAATAGACATCAACAAGTTGGCTCTCAATTTGTGTTCTTAGAAAGGCTTCGAGATGATGACGCTTGACGAGCTCATCATGCAGTTCACTATTATAAAAACTGAAGTAGTTCTGGCCTCCACTCGGAGAGGAAACCATCGCTTGCGCTGCATGCACCAGTGCTTGTTTTGGATTATCAGTATCGTAACCGAGCACCGATACACCAGTTTGTCCTTCTACTATTGCATCATGCATACTTGATCCCAACTCACTTCTTAATTCCGAAAAAAAGCCTCGTAACGCAATCTGAATAAGACGCAGTGGGCTTAACCATTGGCATCGAGGCGTTTGCAAACACACTACAAATACGTCCCGCGACAACTGACCCGCAATACTGGCGTGGCGACTTCGCATCACAAAATCGGAAAAACCTAACTGCTGCTCAAGCAGGGACTGCTGTGAGAATTTCGGTCTAATTGTCACGATGATATTGAGATCTTTGTGGCTATTTTCATCCACTAATCGTGCTAACTGTTGTTCAAACTCTTCGCGAGGGGGAAGAAAAGTAGTCCACTGTTGAGGTTGGTCACTGGCCTTTTTCATCCACAATAATGAGGCAGAAATATCGGTAGAAAAACCGAGGTAAAGCGTACGACCAGAATTGAACACTAACCGATAAATGCAAAGATGATGCGCTTGGTTACTCCCATTCACGGTACGACTAAGAAGGTTACCACTCCAAAAGCCTTCAGTATCAATGTCTTGCCAGATCTGTTCGTAAAACGCTTTACTATGATGTTCAGAACTTAAAATATGGGTTTTCAGACCGACAAGGTCACGGTTGTCATAACCCATTTGCTGCTCGAACGCTGGGTTGCAGCCTAATATGCGAGTGTCTTGATCGGCGACCAAAACGCCTACGTTGGGTAAATTGAAAATGGTTTCCAGAATTTTGGCTAACTCTTCGCACCCGGTAATACTCAATTGCGGGATGATGGCACCTTGCACGATATGACCGTTAAGACGCTCAAAGCTCAACGCTACATGCACGAGTCGATCATTATCTAGCATCAGGCAACCAGAAAACTTACCATGCCCACCATTTTGTTCTACATCTAAGATGTGTTGCTTCGCGCTGTCACCCTGACCAAGCAACATGTATTGAAAAACGTCATCCAAACTATTCACTGTCTGTTTTAAGCCCAAAACAGACATCATGCTTTGCTGGTCACATTCAAACTCATGTGTCTCTATATCATAAGACCACTCGATCACTTGAGAATGACCGGACGCAGGCTGCACTTCTCCTTGTGCTACGGATAGCATTTCACTCATAACCTAGCCCCCTATTGTATCGGCTTAAGACTTTGAGAGCGCCACCCATGTATGACGATTGTTTGCTGTAGTTTTTTGATTGCAAATCGGTCAATACCATTTGAAACATCAACGATGTTTACGGCGCGTTTCAGTCAACAAGCGCGTGTATTTTAGTATGCACTAATACAATTATAGGAACAGAATTCGATAAGCACACCATTGCTTATTGCTAATTTTTACAAGGTTAAAAAACTCAATAACCATAAGGGATTGAAGGACATAATGGCGTAAAAGTCAGCGATGGAATTGAGAGTGATTTTCATCTCCAAATAAATCTAGTCGAACTAAGCTTTATATAATCACTTGGGTATAGATACCTGATCATCAAATCGCTATAATTCGCGCTCCCTGGAACAGAGAGCAAAATATGACCAACGACATTACTCCTATTCATGAGTACAAAAAATACTGGGCTGAGTGTTTTGGTACGGCACCTTTCTTGCCGACCAGCCGCAAAGAAATGGACGCCCTAGGATGGGATAGTTGTGACATTATCATTGTCACGGGTGACGCGTACGTGGACCACCCAAGCTTTGGTATGGCAATCATTGGTCGTCTGTTGGAAGCACAAGGATTCCGTGTCGGTATCATTGCTCAACCAGAATGGAACAACAAAGACGCTTTCATGCAGCTTGGTAAGCCAAATCTGTTCTTCGGGATCACTGCGGGTAACATGGACTCCATGATCAACCGTTACACGGCGGACAAAAAGCTTCGTCACGATGATGCTTACACTCCAAACAATGAAGGCGGCAAGCGTCCAGATCGTGCAACCTTGGTGTACTCACAGCGTTGTCGTGAAGCCTACAAAGGCACACCTATTGTTCTTGGTGGTATCGAAGCCAGCTTGCGTCGTGTTGCTCACTACGATTATTGGTCAGACAAAGTTCGTCGCTCTGTTCTGTTCGATGCAAAAGCAGACATTCTTCTTTTTGGTAACGCTGAGCGTGCCCTCGTAGAAGTCGCGCACCGTCTTGCTGATGGCGAAGACATCTCGACCATGACCAACATTCGCGGTACTGCGGTTAACCTGCCAGCCGAACCAGAAGGTTACACCGTTATTGATTCTTCTCGTATTGAGAAACCTCGTAAAGAAGCGTTCGTACCAAAGAACCCTTACGAAGTGGAAACTCAGTGCGATACCAAAAAAGAAGAGCCTGTTGCACAGCCAATCACTATTCGCCCATCACGTCATGATGCAGCGAACACAGCGGTGCGCCTACCAGCCTTCGAAAAACTGCACAACGACCGCATTCTTTATGCGCATGCAAGCCGTGTGCTGCACTTAGAAACCAACCCATACTCGGGTCGTGCTCTATTGCAACGTCATGGTGACCGTGAGCTTTGGGTGAACCAAGCGCCAATCCCTTTGACTACAGAGGAAATGGATTACGTATTCGGCCTATCGTACGCGCGTGTTCCTCATCCTATGTATGGCAAGGCAAAGATCCCTGCTTACGACATGATCAAAACTTCGGTTAACATCATGCGTGGCTGTTTTGGTGGCTGTTCTTTCTGTTCGATTACCGAGCACGAAGGCCGTATTATCCAAAACCGTTCACAAGAATCCATCATCAATGAGTTGGAAGAGATCCGCGACAAAGTGCCTGGCTTTACTGGCACGATCTCTGACTTGGGTGGTCCTACAGCAAACATGTACCGTCTTGGCTGTAGCGATCCAAAAGCAGAAGCAAACTGTCGTCGCCCTTCTTGTGTGTTCCCGGGTATCTGTAACAAACTGAATACCGACCACAAACACACCATCGATCTTTACCGTGCAGCGCGTAAAGTGGAAGGTGTGAAGAAAGTTATGATCGCATCTGGCGTACGTTACGACCTCGCGATTGAATCACCAGAGTACGTGAAAGAGCTTGTGACGCACCACGTCGGCGGTTACTTAAAGATTGCACCTGAACATACAGAAAAAGGTCCACTGGATCTGATGATGAAGCCGGGCATGGGTACGTACGACCGCTTTAAAGAGATGTTCGAGAAGTACAGCGCGGAAGCAGGTAAAAAACAATACCTGATCCCTTACTTCATCTCAGCACACCCAGGTACAGAAGACGAAGACATGCTGAACTTGGCACTATGGCTTAAGAAGAACAACTTCGAATGTGACCAAGTACAGAACTTCTACCCATCGCCAATGTGTAACGCAACGTCGATGTACTACTCAGAGACAAACCCTCTGAAACGCGTGAAGTACAAACAACGTGAAGATGTACCAGTGGCGAAAGGTGAACGTCAGCGTCGCCTACACAAAGCCCTACTTCGCTACCACGATCCAGCGAACTGGCCAATGATCCGCGAAGCGCTGATCAACATGGGTAAAAAACACCTGATTGGTGATAAACCGAACTGTTTGGTTCCAGCAGAAGACATTGATGCGCAAACTCCAGCACAGCGTCGTAAGTCTGGTCGTCACGGTGCAAACCGTTTTGCGACCAAACACACCAAGAACCAACCGGGTTTCGGTGGTCACTTGAATAAACGCTCTGAAGGCGGCTCTCGCGACGGCAAGCCATCTGGCAACCGCAACGGTTCAGGTAAAGCGCAAGGTGGTCAAAACGGCCAAGGTCGTGGCAACCAAAACGGTCAGCGTCCTAATACGGGATCACGTCCTGGTAGCAACAACCAAAGCCGCTCAAACGGTGCAGGTTCACAAGGTCAAGGTCGTCCTCAAGGACAAGGCAAACCAGCGGGTCAACGCAAACCTAAGCGCCGTTAATTCAATAGAGCTTGAATAGAAAAAAGGGCTTCTGAGGTAACTCTGGAGCCCTTTTGTTTTGTCTTTCGTTTGTGACTATCACTGCGATGCCATTAAGAACTTCACACTAGAAACTACCCCCTCAGAGAACCGCCTTTCTAGAGCATCCGAGTATCCCTTCCTATAATCGGATTAAGGTAAGCCAGCACGTGATATCTAGTCATGTACATGAGCGCAGGAATACAAATTACTGAATTGACGCAACATTGACATAATTGATCTAAATCAATTTTACTGTGTTTCGCATAATTAAAACAGGAAGTCTAAGTATGTCAAACAAGAACTATGTAACCACCTTAATGCTGTTGTGTGCCTTCGCCTCGAGTGCGAATGCGGAAAGCAAAGATGACATTGATAACATTAAAAACAAAATTGGCGATATCCAAGATAGCCTCTCTCAATCGCAAGACACCATGCAATTCGTGAGATCGGTTTCTGGTTCAACCTTTGTGCCGGAACCCAAACACAGTAAAGATATGCCTTCTTACAGTTACTTCTCGATAGAGAGCTACGACATATTCAGCAGCCCTTCTGGCAAGCGTATGATTCAAGCCGTTATCACCAACAACTCAGGCGGTGGTATTAAGCTCAAAACATCTCAAATCAAAGCGTACTTTGGTGGCCAAGTGTACTTATCTCCTTCTTCGATTGAGCAGGATGATAAATTCGCTCAAGGAGAAACGAAGTCCGTCACTTTGCATTTTGGTGAGAATAGCGCTTCGATTCTTGGTCTCATGACCAGAAACTACTAAGCGATTTTGGGGCTAAGCTCCCCTACAGTAATCGATGGTAATAAAACTGATGCTCTAAACTTCATATTCCCTTTTAAAGCCATCAGCTTCCCCAAAAATCATCCTAGAAACAGATACTAGAGAGGCTCCAGAGGTAACTCCGGGGCCTTTTTGTTTTGTATGCAGCTCTAACTGTCCCGATAACAACTCACAATTAAGCCCTAACTCAAACTTAAGCCCTATCGATACAAAAAATGGTATGCGCCAACCAACTTCTTGGAAAAACAAACAACTTTTTGGTTAAAGCAGAATCATGCAAGAAATAACCTACTGATTTTTAGTCGTTTTATTTTGGTGCGATATTTGCCTAATGGAGTAAAACTCTTAAACATAGGCCGACGATGAGTAATCCACTTCCTCCAAAAACTTCGATGTTTTGGCACGACAACAGCTATACCCACGAAGAAGCTGTTCAGGCATTTGAAAGCGATGGCACGTTGAAATCTCTGAATACCGTTCCAACCACCGCATCCGATGATATGGCTGGCTCGCCTCCAGAGCGCAGTATGTTTTGGGAGGGAGAAACCAAAAAAATCGATCCGCCACCGCCGTCTGAACCAGAACCTCTCAATTTAAAAACCGAGAAAGAACCAACAGAGGCTTTACCGGCACACTTCATCCCTGTTCGCTACGCCATCGATCAGCTAGAAACAGAAGAAACACAACCTTTTGGTTTGCCTGATGAATGGAAAGGCCAAGGCCCAGCCAAACTCAATACCGTTGGCTACACCCTGCGTCAGCTTCGCGATGGTTGGTTGTATGTCTATGATGCAATCAACAAAAGCCTAGACGAATACGAAATCAAAGGAACGCAATTCACGCTCTACAAGCTGGGAGAGTCAGAAAGCCCAGAATCCGAACAGCGTGGAACACCAGAAGGGGCAAAACCTTTTCTTACTTACGAAGATGGGAGCGTGCTGTCGATTTGTTACTCTGAACACCGTTGGACATGGAACATGTTCATGCGCGTCCTTAACAATCCGAGTAATCATATCGATCGCATGCAGACTGTTGTTCTGTCTGCAAACGAGAATCAGCACAACATTGCACCGATAGATAAGTTAACTCAAGTGGCTGATATTGAATCTTCTGCTGTCGATGATGGGCGCTTTGCAGATTCTGGCATCGCTACCAAAGCTGACGAAGATGGTTCTACCTTTAAACCTGTCGCAGCCGAGAGTGACTTAACCTCTGCGATTCCAGAAGAAGAGTCGGGCTACTTCGTCGCGATAAAAGATTACGCCGCAGAAATTCAAGATATGTCGCTGCATTTTGTTGGCGCTGCAAGTCCCTACCGCCTGTTCATTGACCAGTTTTCAAACCAGTGGAACTTGATGCAGACTGCCATGCAACTGTGCATGTTCGGAGCAAGTGACGAGATAGACATGCCAGCTAGCGTTAAGCGTAACGGCGAAGAGCTGTCGTTTTATACCGACATGGCTGAGTATTATGATTCCTCTAACCAACTTGATTTGGCAGAGCAGAATAAAAGCTCAGTTCAATCAGGCTATCCTGCTAAATTTTCCGCTGGAGCGATTGAATCACACCAACATACCCAAAGTGACATTGCCAAAGCAATACAGGACAAATATCGGATTTCTGCAAACCGATTTGGTAAATACGAACAATGGATAGCGACTGAACGCTGGCGTAAGCAGCTCAACTGGAGGCAAATGCTGAGCGAGATGCAAGAGCTGTCAGAACAAAAAGAAACCATGCTAGCCAAAGTTGTCTCGGTAAAAAGCGACTTTATCGCTGTAATGGAATCTTTGACACCGCATCATCTCGAGAGAACCTTCGACCTATACAGCGAAGATACGCAGTACAGCTTGTATCAACTCCATAAACAAGCCGTTGAGTCATTTACTTTGGTGGTACAAGAAGAAGACCGCCAATGGGCAGAAAGCCAATGGGAGAAACCAACCAGCTTACTCGCACTCTACACTTCCGGGTTTAGTCGTAGTCTCTTTAAACAAGTGGAGAAGTTAATTCCTGAACGAGTTTCAAATCAGGTAGGTGAAGTAGACGTCGCCAAAATTGTTCCAGACACTGAAAGCTCAGACAAACAGTTTATGGACTACGTTTCGGCAGCAAGTAACCGTGTGGGTATGTATGCAAAAGTAATGGACTTTATTTCTAACCCAAATACTGCAGAAACCGAGTTTCTAAGAGATATAGCAAAAGGATTCGATGAGCTAGATAGCATATTCAAAGCAACTAACAGCGCTTTATTGAAGGGGGTAATAGAGGTTGGCGTTAGCCTAACAGCCCAAGCGTCTATCTTAATGATATCTCTATTGTCAAAACCGCTCACCCGAACAAGTTTTTACCTAAGAGCTGCCATTGTTGAGCGTTTGTCGATAGATACTCCAATCAATATCAACAAAGGCTACGCACAAAATTTTGGTTCTTGGAAATCCAATCATGATGAAAAACTCATCGCATCGAACCAAAACAAGGAAGTTTTAGCAGCCTTCAACAAGGGTGATAAAACTATATCAAACATGCAGTATAAGAAGGCTCTCCAGCAACAGCGGCACCTTCAAAAAAGCTTAGCCGTTGCGACGTTGGAATACCCACAGTACATAGAACTTCCAGATGACGTACTTGAGGCAACAATTCAAATGCGTAAAGACATATGGGATAACAGATTAAACAACCTTAAGAAACGGTTTGAAGATGTGGGTGGTTTAGGCTTCTTAGCTCTGATTTTTAACTGCCTCGCACTTGCTGATGCAATGAACAGTATTCAAGAAACAGGGCTCATGTCTCAAGATGATTTCTTAGATATTCAACAAAAGCTTTTTTACACTGCCGGAGCTTGGACGGGCATTCGTACTGGGAAGTTTTGGGACAACGTAAAAGGGAATGACAAACTAAGAGCTCACTCCGTCAAAACGCTAAAATATTTAGTTTCGGATCAGGTTCATGGTTTTGAAACTTTGGTACTTGATGACTTAAAAGTATTCAATAAATGGCTTGCTATCACCGGCGCATTAGGAGCCTTAGCCTCAGGAATTGAAGCCTATAGATCATTACAACAAGAAGAACATGTGCATGGAAGAGAACTCGTTTTACAAACAATTAATACCTATACGCTCGGATTTACTAGCGCAATAAGTATAATGCAGCTTGGCGGCGCTACAACTGGAACCCTCTCTTCCAACATACTTTTTGGAGCTCCGGTAATGGCAGCATTGGTTGCTCTAACCGTTACATATTTATTAGTAAATGCGGCACTAAGTAAGCTAAAGCAAGACGACTACCAGAAGTGGCTAGACAAGCTACCCTGGGGCTATCACCCAGATAGGTCACATTGGAGTCACTCTCCAACGTTGATTGAAAGAGAAAAACACAACAGTTCTTTAGTTCAAAATGCACTGTTTGAGCTAGATTCGATTATCCAGCAACCTTTAGTTGCTCAAAAGCCAATCGAGCGCATTCACGCTTACCCTCAATACACTCATCGCGAATTAATAGGATTAGAAGTACATATTCAAATACCGAAAAGTGTCGCGCATAAAGGGATAAAACTGCAAACCAACACTCAAGCCTCTGAAGAGGAGCTAATGTCAGGTTCCTGGCATATAAATGTCGATTTGGAAACACTTCAGCCGATAAATGAAGATGCGAAAAGTCAGGTGATATACAAATTAGAGTTACCTATCGAAGAGTCTAATCAGTACTTTGCTCTCAAAATTGGATATGAATTGGAAGAAGACACACCAAATAGTCGTAAGTACTGCTTCCAAAACAGTATAAAACAACGTGCAACTTACACGGCAATCTCCGACAATACGAAACAAATAACGATTCAGAAGTTGCTAACCCCAGTCGTTGGCGCTTTAGGCTTACAGGAGTAACCATTGGCTTACCTACCCTTTTATATAACTCCGGAAGAGCTTTATGCTTATCAAGAAGCTAAAGAGCAAGATATCCGAAAGAGTAAGAACGTACAAACATGGGAAATATACGATATTGAGGAGTCATCTAGATATCTTTATCTCGGTTACTCTTTAGTTGCAATGCTCCCAGTACTTTTCTTGTATTACTTCCTTGGTTTTTGGGATGGGAGTTGGGCTAAAGGCCTTGTATCTTTTGGCATTACTTTACTAACTTATTCAATTAGTTATTGGATGTTCGCTCGCGATTATCTTTATAGCTATATTTTTTCTGATAACGGCTTCGTAGTAAAAAAACGTAGAAATACACCAAAATGGGTAAATACTTTCGCGCAAGCTGTAGGTTGGGTTGGTGCTATCGTATGTATATTAATGGTAATACTTGTTGGTCCAATGGCGCTAGCAGGCGCTGGCGCATTTATATTGGTTTCCTTTAAAATGCTTAAACGCCAACCAGATGAAGTAGCCGAAATTAAAGTAGGCGAACGTGAGGATTGGCTGTTCGCCTACTACAACAAAAAGCGTAAAGTGATTCGCTTCTACCACAAGTATGACGAGTGTTCTAAATGGAATCTAGAGAAGCACACCGTCTTCAGAGCTCAAACTCGTGGTTATAGCTACTTATTCTTTAATACTGTTCAAGACCTAGACGCAATGCTAGAAACCCTTTCATACAAGTACGGCATTGAATGTATTGATTTTCCAGACCATAAAGCGTTTTTTGAAGGAAGACCTGAACCTCGAATTGAAGATATCCCCTCTCGCAGTCTTGAATTTCCGGTAGCCGATACTTTTGACCTGAGAGCTAAAAACGCCCTACTTCCTGAATGGCGACGTATATACAACGGCAAGTGGCAAACCGAATCTGAGATTGAAAAATCTAAATCTGAACTAACGACAGCCAAGGAGTAACCCTTGGCATATTCACCGTTTTATATCACCCCAGAAGAATTGGCGGTTTATCAAGAAGCGCAAGAACAAGAAATTCTCACAGGGGACAATTTAACAACATGGCATAAGTATGATGTAGAGGAGCCTTTTCGCTACCATTACAAGTTAACTGCGCTTCCATTTGTGATCGCACCATTCCTAATGGTTTTTTTTATACATACAAGTGATACGCTTGGTGCAACCATTTTTGCCTTCATTTTGGCAGTGATGATGGCCGGAGTCTTTTACCTTACGATTGGCCTCGATTATCGCTATGACTACATTTTTTCAGATAAAGGCTTTGTGATGAAAAAGCGTCGCAATATGCCTAAATGGGTAAATACCGCTACGCAAGCTGTTGGCTGGATTGGCGCGGTGGTGTGTGTGGTGATGGTAGCACTGGTTGGTCCGATGGCATTAGCGGGAGCAGGTGCCTTTATTTTGCTTTCATTTGGTATGCTTAAACGCAAGCCTGATGAACCAACAGAAGTGAGAGTTGGAGAACGAGAAGACTGGCTCTTTGCTGATTACAATAAGAAAAGAAAAGTAATTAAGTTCTTTTTTAAGTATGACAGGTGCGAATACCAAGATACTGCTCAGGAGGTTACTTTTCGCTCACAGGGGCGATTCTATTGTTACATTTTCTTTAAAAATGAAGCGGACTTAGAATCCATGGTCACACAACTTTCAAATATCTACAAACTGGATTGTAAAGAGGTCAATGATCATAAAAAGCTGTTTGAAGCGAAGCCTGAACCTAGACTTTTTACGACTCCTGCTTGTTATCGAGAATACCCTACCAATGAAGTGTTTGATTTAAGGGGTGCGAAGGCGCCACTCCCAGAGTGTAAATACCTCTACAACGGAAAATGGCAAACTGAATCTGAAATCGAGCAATCAAAACCTGAACTAACGACAGCCAAGGAGTAACCCTTGGCATATTCACCATTTTACGTCACCCCAGAAGAATTGGCAGTTTATCAAGAGGCGCAAGAGCAAGAAATACTCGCAGGCGATAATGTCAGAACATGGCATAAGTATGATGTAGAGGAACCATTTCGCTATTACTTTAAACTTTTTGCGCTTCCATTTGTGATCGCCCCATTCCTATTAACTTTGTTTATACACACGAGTGACATGGTTGGCGTAACTATTTTTTCTTTTATTTTGTCGGTGATGGTGTCTGGAGCCTTTTACCTTACGATTGGCCTCGACTATCGCTATGACTATATTTTTTCTAGCAAAGGCTTTGTGATGAAAAAGCGTCGCAATATGCCTAAATGGGTAAATACCGCCACGCAAGCTGTTGGCTGGATTGGCGCGGTGGTGTGTGTGGTGATGGTAGCACTGGTTGGTCCAATGGCGTTAGCGGGAGCTGGTGCTCTTATTTTATTCTCATTCGGTATGTTAAAACGCCAGCCTGATGAACCAACAGAAGTGAGAGTTGGAGAGCGAGAAGATTGGCTCTTTGCTGATTACAATAAGAAAAGTACTCCAATTCTATTTTAAGTATGATAGGTGCGAATACCAAGATACTGCTCATAAGACTATCTTTCGCTCACAAGATCGATTCGATTGTTACGTTTTCTTTAAAACTGAAGCAGATTTAGAATCCATGGTCGCGCAACTGTCAAAGGTCTACAAACTGAATTGTACCGAGGTCGATGACCATAAAAAGTTGTTTGAAGCAAAGCCAGAATCAAGGCTCTTTAGTATTCCGGTTTGTAGTAAAGAATATCAAACCGATGAGGTATTTGATTTAAGGGCGTCAAATGCCCCGCTCCCAGAGCGAGAGTACCTTTACAACGGTAAGTGGCAAACAGAATCTGAAATCGAACGCTTAAAAGCGGCTGGTGAACAGCAAGCCACTCCCGCTTCATAGTTCAAACAAGCATGAAAAAGGGCTCCAGAGATTACTCTGGAGCCCTTTTGTTTTGTTTGATTTACGTGGACAGCTAACTTATTTCGCTACGTTACCTGCAACGTTTAGTGCATCCCAAGTACGTGCGAATGGTGGTGCGTAGCAGAAGTCCATGTAGCCTAGTTGCTGTGTTGTCATCTTCGCAGTGATGGCAACAGCGAGTGCATTGATTCGGCCTACAGCACCCTTCTTACCCACGATTTCGCCACCAAGCAGTACATTGGTTTCTGAGTGGTAAACCAGCTTCACTTTAATGTCTTCTTGACCTGGGTAGTAGTCGGTCTGGTTCTTATCTGAAATGGTTGATGTCTTCACTTCCAAATCGTGTTCTTTAGCTAGAAGTTCCGATACGCCTGTGCATGCCAGTTCGTAATCTAACACTTTCAAGCAAGACGAGCCCAAGAAACCACTCATGTAAGTGTCTTTGCCTGCAAGTTTGTCAGCCATCATGCGCGCTTGCTTGTTGGCTGTGGTTGCCAGTGGAACATACACTGATTTGCCTAGCGCCATATGGTGAACCACGGCACAGTCGCCAACAGCGTAAATGTGCGCATCTTCTGTTGCGCCAAACTCATCCACTAGCAATGCGCCGTTCGCTGCTTTTGGTAACTCGAATGCTTCTGTGTTTGGTTTGAAACCAAGTGACATGATCACAACGTCTGCTTCAATATTGCCGTTGTCGGTTTCTACGATGTAACCGCCTTGCTCTGCGTCGCGAATGGCTGATACGCTGCAACCGGTTTTAAGCTCAGCGCCAGATTCACGAATCGCGCTTTCTACCACCTCAATCATTTCAGGGCTGAACTGACGACTCATCACGTGTTGTTCACGCTCGATGATGGTGACGTGCTTACCTAGTAAGTGTGCGGCATCGAACACTTCTAGCCCGATAAAACCACCGCCGATAACGCAAATGCGTTGTTTGTTGCTGTCCTTAAGCGCTTCTTTTACTGCCAAACCATCTTCCATGCTGGTTAGCGTGTATACATGCTCTGGGTTGAACTCACCGAACGATGGCACGATTGGGCGCGCACCCGTGGCAATCACCAACATATCGTAATCGATGGTGCTTTCTTCCCCTTGGTGACGAACTTTAATCTGCTTTTCTGTGCGGTCTAGTGCCACCATTTCGGTTTCAATACGCACGTCCAAGCCAGATTTAATCGCTTGTTCTGGCGTACGAGAAATCATGCGCTCGGTGTCATCAAACATGCCACCAGCAAAGTAAGGTAAACCACACGCACCGAACGAGATGTAATCGCGCTTATCCAGCACAATCACTTCATCTGATGGCTGATTACGTTTGTATTTCGCTGCGAAACTCATACCTGCAGCGCTACCGCCTACGACAACAACTTTCATATCTATTACCTAAATAACCTGAACTCAGGAAAAACGGAGAGCACCCGCGTTGGGTGCTCTTTATTAAGTTTGGAAATTACACTGCTGCTTCTTTTGTTACTGTTGCAGTAACGTCAGCATTGTATTGCTCAGTGTTTAGTGAGCCATTCTTCTTCGCGGTTAGTACACCTGACAACATTGAGCCAGAGATGTTAAGCGCGGTACGAGCCATGTCGATAAGCGCTTCGATAGAAACCAGAATCGCCACAACCGTAATGTCTAGACCCATGATAGTCAGTACCGCTACTGCTGCGAACGTTGCACCGCCACCAACACCTGCGATACCGAATGAAGCAATCGCGATGACAGCAATCAGTTGTAGGATGAAGCCTAGGTCAACTGGCATACCCATTACTTGAGCTGCCATGATAGCGAGCATTGCTGGGTAGATACCTGCACAGCCGTTCTGACCGATACTGGTACCGAACGTTGCTGACATGTTTGCTGTTTCTTCGTCCACACCTAGACGTTGAGTTTGAGTTTCAACGTTTAGTGGGATTGCCGCCATGCTTGAGCGAGAACCGAAGCCAAATACAAGCACTGGCCAGATTTTCTTCATGAACTTCGCAGGAGACAGACCGAACATAGACACCATCACGAAGTGGATAGCGAACATTACACCGATTGCCACGTAGCTTGCTAGTAGGAAGCGACCCATTTCTGCTAGTGCGAACAAATCGTTTGTCATCATGAACGTGGTCATCAGAGCGAATACACCGTAAGGCGTCAGCTTCAGGATCTCACGTACCATTGAAAGTACGACTTCTTTTGCAGAGTTAATGAAATCAACGAAGTTTTGCACTTTCTCAGGCTTACGGTTTTTCACTTGCAGGATACAGTAACCAAGGAACATACCGAACAATACTGTTGATAGTGTTGAAGTACGCTCAGAACCCGTTAGCATGTCGAAAATGTTAGCTGGAATGATAGATAGCGCCATACCAGACAAACCGCTGTTCGCCATTGCATCTTGCGTTGCTACTAATGCATCACCACGAGCTTCAATCGCACCATTCGTACCGATTGTACTGACTAGTGCGTTTGCATCGATACCGAATAGGTAAATACTTGCGATACCAACGGCTGCTGAGATTGCACAAGTGAAAAGTAGAATACCGATGATTTTTGGTGCGATACGCGATAGCGCACCACCGCCTTCTACGTTCATGATCGAAGAGATCATCGCCACAAATACTAGTGGGATTACAATCATTTGTAGAAGCTTGATGTAGCCTTTACCGAACACGGAAATCAGTTCAGCAAAGCCTGCGGTTGCCACGTTGCCCACACCGAATACAAGCTGAATCGCTCCGCCGAATAACAGACCAGCAGCAAGCGCACTCAGTACGCGGAAGTTAAAGCTTTTCTTTTGTTTTTTGAAGTTCGCAAGTAATGCGTAGAACCCAAAGAACAGGATGCTCAATCCAATAAATGAAACGCTCATGAGAATCTCCTATTGATACCCATTTATGTCCGAAAATCGGTTACTTTTTGTATGCAATGGCTTCAACTTCAACCAATGCGTCTTTTGGTAGTCTTGCTGCTTCAACGCAAGAGCGAGCTGGTGCGTTTTCTGTACCAAATACCTCTGTGTACACTTCGTTAAATGCGGCGAAGTTTTCCATGTCTGATAGGAAGCATGTCGTCTTCAATACTGTGTCTAGGCCTGCACCGCTTGCTTCTAGAACCGCTTTTAAATTCTCAAGAGACTGACGTGCCTGCTCTTTGATGCCGCCTTCAACAAACTGCATGGTTTCTGGAATCAGTGGTAGTTGACCTGATGTGTAAACCATGTCGCCATAAGCCGTACCTTGTGAGTAAGGGCCGATAGCGGCAGGTGCTTGTTCAGTGACAATGATCTGTTTCACGATGTAACTCCTAAGTTATTAATTTTATTCTGATTTAAATTCACGGATAAACTTGTAAACCGCCTGACGGCTGATCCCAAGCTGCTCTGATACTTGTGTGGTCGTCTCTTTTAGCTCAAATACGCCGTTATCAAACAGACAACGAATGATGGCTTTGTTACGGCCTTTGCAAGAAATCGTCTCGTCTTGCTCCACCTCTGTGATCGCAGCGCTCAAGGCTTTTTGAATGACCTCATTGGCATTTTTGCTAAACGTCTCACTGACTAAGGTTTGAGACACATTGCACTGCGGCATAAGCGTTTTAACGATTTCTGGGAATGGGAAGGATAAGTTCATGTTGATGCACAGCATGCCAATCGGCTTTTGCTCTGGGCCCGCCAAAATGCACGTGGTTGATTTTAGTAGCGAGCCATCGGCAGCATTGGTGAAATAGCTCTTCGGAGAGACTTCGCCCGTTTTCTCGAATGTGCTCCACATACGTAAGCCCAAATCGGTGATTGGCGAGCCAATTTCACGCCCGGTATGATGGCCATTCACGATCTTCACGACTGAATTTTCTAGGCTTTCAAATGAATGAATAACCACTTCACAGTACGGTCCGATCAAATCGGCAACCGTGTCTGCCAAACGAAAGTAGTTGCTTAAACATTCTCTGTCTTCGTCGGTGAATCGAACTTGCTTTACACTCATCATCTCGGTTTACATTTTTGAACTCAATGACTGCAAACTACTCCTTTCGAGTGAGTTCAGCAATACAGAGTAAACTTCTGTAAACCTAAAAAATACGCTCAAAACACCAACAAATTGCCAAGAATTGATCGAAATCACGCACAATAGTTGAACAAGATCACCAAAAACATATGAGTCAGGTTTAATTTCTTAAACCACATCAAAGTTTAAATATTTAAAATCAAAGATTGCATTTTTGAACACTTTAATGATCTAGAACAAGTTCTTAAAAGCAGTAAAAATCGCGTACGGTAATAATCAATTTGAAGCGCAACTTGATTTATAAAATCGACGTCAATTACAGCACTCTCAACAAGGCATTAGATGAATAAAAAATCACCATGCGTACATCACTTAATTCCGTTCCATGCCTTTAAGACGAAGGCATTTTCAAAAAGACGCAACGAAAGAAGAAAAAGTTGAATTGAATTGTTTGGGTTAGTGTTATTGGCACCAACAAAAAAGCCGAGCGTATAATGCACTCGGCTTGTAAGGGAGACTCAATAAAAGAGACGATTAAGACAGCTTGAACTTACTCAGTTCGCCGTGAAGATCGCTGGCTTTTACCGTCAACTCGTTACTGATTTCAACTGAAGAGGTCATCGTATCCATCACCTCTACCGCCGTGTCATTGATGATCACGACGTTACGGTTAATCTCTTCCGATACTGAGCTTTGCTCTTCTGCTGCCGAGGCGATTTGGTTGTTCATATCATTGATGACTTCAATCGCTTGGTTGATTTCAGACAGCGCTAAATGGGCAGCTTGCGTTTCACCTTTAGTATCATTAGCTTGCTTTTGGCTTTGTTCCATCAAGACCACAATTGATTGAGTTTCTTGTTCTAGACGGGCCAGCATCGTACGAATCTCTTCAGTTGATCCTTGAGTACGATTTGCAAGGTTACGAACCTCATCGGCAACCACCGCAAAGCCTCGACCCGCTTCACCTGCACGTGCAGCTTCAATAGCCGCGTTCAGAGCCAGCAGATTGGTTTGCTCTGCAATGCCACCAATCTCGCTCAAAATACCTTGAATCGCCGTGCTGGAATCCACTAGGTTTTGTGTTTGTTGCTGCGCATCGTTGACTTGCATTGCCAAGCTATCTACCGCACTCGCAGCATTGTCCATGCGAGTCATACCATTTAGACTGTTGCTTTGTACTTGGCTCGCCGCCGCTGCCGCTTGGACCGCAGAGTTCGCCACTTCTTGCGCGGTTGCACTCATTTCATTGATGGCCGTCGCTAATGAGTTCACCTCATTTACTTGCGTATTCAATTGATCGCGAGAAGCCGCTGCACGCGTTTGACCTTCGGTCGCATTCTTATCGACTTGATCAGCAGTCACCATCACGGTCAGCAGCATCTCTTGCATACGCGATAGGAAAGTATTGAACCAATGTGCCAATTGCGCAGTTTCATCTTTACCTTTCACTTCGATACGGTAAGTTAAGTCACCTTCACCTTGCGCGGCATCTTTAAAACGCTCAACCAGATTGTTTAGTACTTTACCCAGAGAGTTCGCGATCAAAGACATCGAGGCAATGCCTAGAAGAGCAGCGATGATCCCCGCCCACACACCTTTTTCAAGCGCTTTTGAATTCTGTTCATCACTCCATTGCGCGTAGTCATCGACGCTTCTTGCAAGGTGGCTACTGGGAACCGACACCATGACTACCCATGGAGCGTCACTCGTATCGATAGAAGTAATCGCATATTCATCACCGCCAAAGGTCACAAGACCAGCGCCTTGACGTTTTGCAATAGATTGGATGTTAGACCATTCAGAGGCCAGTTCAGAAGAGACCTTCTTACCGACCATATCAGCAGCGCGGCTGTTCGCTAGGGTGATGCCCTTCCATGATGTGATGAGGATTTTACCTTTGCCATCAAACAAGTTACGTGCAGATTGCTCGCTCTGGCTTTGTAGTTCATAAAGAGACAGATCAAACCCAAGAGAACCGATGATTTTGCCACCTTGTTTGATTGGTTGACTGATCGTTGTGATCAGCTCTTGCTTACCACGTACAGGATAAAAGTACGGCTCCATGACGAACGTTTTACCCGTTTCATAAGGCATTAAATGCCAATCGTCTTTACGTTCACCACTGCTATTTAGCTCCGTGTTGCTAAAGCTCTCCATCGCCACTGCATCAAAGCTATTTTGGTCATTTGGCGAGAAGAAAGGCGCCAGATAGCCTTGGCTGTTAAAACCCTCTTCTGGATTAAACGTCACTTGTTCTGGCCACGTTTTGTCTTGCCAAACCATGTAGCCCGCAAATACGGCTTTATTCTGTGCTTCTAGCGCGGCAGTAAACTGTTTAACAATAAGGTCTGCGCTTGCGTTGGTTTCTGCACTCAACTCAATGATCGAACGTACTTGTTTTAAGTTTGCCAATACAGGATCAAGTTGGTTAGCAATATCCAACCCCTGCTGAATCGCGGTATTTTGCAAATCGGTGCTAGTCGCATCCGTCAATTGCGCTTTTACTTTCTCGTTCACTTGCTTGTTCACGTCAGTAAATGCGTTGGTTGTCATACCCATTGCAATCAATAAGGTGAAGGCCATGGCACCGCCCGCACTGACTGCGATTCGCGTACGTATACTGTTAAACATAGTCACCTCTGTAACTGATGATAGATTGGCATTATTTTCTGAAATTTCATGGATTTTAAACAACAGAGGTGAACAGAAGACGTCAAGATATGAATAGAAAGAGAATGGAAAGATCAAACTTATTAACAGGGTTACGTATGAGGCCAGTTTTATATTTTAAGTGCATGAGCCCCACAATAAATAAAACCTAGAGAATCGATAATTAAGTCATTGTATTTATAGAATTTAAAATCAACATTCAAGATGAATCTTATACGAAAGTACCCATAGCTATTCACTCTCCTATACTGAGTATTAGATTAGCCAAACCGTGACTTGAGTCACATTTAATTTTCTTCATCTCCCTGTTTTTAATGCAGTTATTCAGTGTTAAAGCAAATAAGCTAGGATCAATATTCGCTAAATACCCATTTTGTACTGAGTAAGTAGTTACTCATCATGCCTACCAATATTCCGAAAACCAACGCGACGTACACCATATAGTTTTGAGTCCCAAACATAAGCGTCAAACCTTTGAAAGCCGCAAAGTTCGGCACTGCACTAATACAAGCACTCACCATAAACTTTTGCCATTGAGCAAACGGATCGGTTTTTTCTGCTTGAGAGAAAGTCAGCCAGCGATTGCCAAGCCAAGTCGTGGTTGCCGCAAACAAAAATGCTATCCCACGAGCCAGCATCAGCTCCAGACCAAACCAATGGAACAACAGCGAAAAGATAAGGGTGTCGACTATAAAGCCGACACCACCAACCAGAGCAAACCTGATTAATTTGTGCATTCCGTTACCCAATCACACAGGTGTAGAGTGAGCGTTTCGATTTTGCTGTGAACTCGTTGGTACAACTCAACGCATTTTCATGAATCATGCTATCCACTTGCTGCGATTTACCAATCAGGTGGAATTTCTTCAGATTATTTAAGTCATTCTTATCTTCAAGCTTTTTCGCCTGACCATGACTATAGAACTGGCCTGAGAACGGGCGCTTACCAATGTAAAACACCGGAGCGTTGTCATTAATTTGCGCGAAGATTATGCGGTCGCTGCGGCTGTCTGCTTTACCCATATTCAAAACCAACATCGCAATCATAAGCAAAGCTGGTAACACCGCTGCCGTTCCGGTCAACCATTTAAAATCGTGTTTATCCACCAGCATCGCAATCAAGATACCCAATGCAGGCACACCCGGTAGTACGTAAGCAGGCAAAATATTCCCAGCCATGGTGAACAAGATCATTGGGGAAATCAGCCAACACATCAGGAAGCTAAATAGGCCTTGATGATCAGTCTCAATGGCTTTGAGTACCTTACGACGTTTCCACGCCAAGATAGGCAATACAATTGACCAAGGCGCAGCCGACTGCAGCCAGAATACCCAGATCATCCCACGTGGTTGATCATGAGCAGAGCCATACAGGTCCCCTTCCCAACCGCTGACAACAAAACGCTTAAAGTGCTCACCAACAATAAAGTAATCAATAAAGCCCGGCGTTGCCATTTCTGCCATGATGTACCAAGGCAGAGCAACCGCCAGCATAAGCGCCAAACCCGATACGATAGGAAACCGCTGCCACAAGGCTTTAAAAGCGCCAAAGAAACCATGCTGAATCACAAGCCAAGGAAATACTGCGATGCCCATGATCACTATCGCTACGGGACCTTTTGCCAACAACCCACAAGCCAAACCAAAGAAACCGAGGTAACCCCACAATCGGCTGTGTTTGTCTTTGCCAAGCCAGCAATAGTAAAAACCAACCATCGCCATCGTCATTGCCAACGTCAGTGCCATGTCGGTCATCACCGCACCCGCCGCAATTGAAAAGATGCCACACGTCGCCAGTACCAACGCTGCGATGACTGCATTAAAGCCCGCGCGATACGCCATGAAAGCAACAAAAACAATCGTCGCAACACCCGCTAACCAATGAGGCGCGCGCACTGCAAATTCATTCAATCCAAACAGCTCAATGCCGTAAGCACTCATCCACGTGAATAGGGGTGGTTTCCCCCAAAAAGGCACGCCGTAATCAAACTGTGGGGTAAGCCAATTGCCGGTTTCCACCATTAAGCGCGCCATTTCGCCGTAGCGGGCTTCTGTGGTGTCCATCAAAGGGTAAGCGGCAAGTGAAATAAGACGGAGTAAAAGAGCAAACGCCAACAACAACCACAGATGGGTTTTATTAATACTCATGATTACGCGGTTTCTCCCAGTTTAAACTTCATGGTTTGGATGGATTGATGTTTTGCAGGCTGCTCATAAACAGACTGAACAAGATAAAGAGGACGTTGCTTGGTCTCGACAAAAATGCGGCCAATGTATTCGCCTAAAAGGCCAATCGACAGCAATTGCACACCGCCCAATGCAAGTTGGACGACCATCATGGATGGGTAGCCAGTGACAGGCTCACCAAACACAACGGTTTTCATCACAATGAATGCACCATAAATAAAAGCACTGACCGCCACTAAGGCACCAGCAAGTGTCGCTAAGCGCAAAGGGCGAATGGAAAACGAGGTAATGCCGTCCATTGCAAGGCCAATCAGCTTGAGGTAGTTCCACTTGGTTTCGCCGCAGAAACGAGCATCACGCTCAAACTGCACCGTCACTTGCTTGAAACCAGGCCAAGAAAAAATGCCTTTCATGTATCGGTTACGCTCTGGCAGCGCATTGATGTGTTTGACCACTTTTGCGCTCAGTAGACGGAAATCGCCCACGTTCTCCGGCACATCCAATTTCGCCATGCTGTTAAGCACTTTGTAAAAGCAAGCGGCCGAAAAGCGTTTGAACCAAGTTTCACCGTAGCGTTCACTGCGCTGCATATTCACCACGTCATACCCTTCACGCCATTTTGATACCATTTGCGGAATCAGCTCCGGCGGATCTTGCAAGTCGGCATCAATCACGATCACCGCTTCACCTTGGCAGTGTTCCAAACCCGCACTCATGGCGGACTCTTTGCCGAAGTTACGGCTTAATGCAATACAACGAACGTCGCTAGAAGATTGAGAAAAGCTTTGCGCGATCATTAGGCTGTCGTCTTTGCTGCCATCGTCGACATAAACGATTTCGCAGCGTTCTGGCATTTCATCCAAAACGGCGGCTAAACGACGATGAAATTCAGGCAAGACTTCTTGCTCGTTAAAGAATGGCACCACAACAGACAAAACTGTTTTAGGCTCAGTGTTTTGGCTCACCTTTGAAAAGGCTGCAGCGTGAATGTTGAAGGTTGACATGCTACTCTTCCACTAAATCCGATGAATGAATCCAGTCTACAAACATCAATGTGAAAGAGATGTTGTTGACATCTTTTTCACGTTCTTAGTGAATAATGTTCGGTTAAGACGAAGTCTTATTTTCGAAAACCCGCCCACTTGGAGAGAAATACATGAAACGCGTACTTTTAGTCGAAGATAATCGAGAAATCGCAGGCATGTTGTTCGATTATTTTGAGTGTGCAGGTATGGAACTCGATTATGCAGACAACGGCGAGCTCGGCCTGAAACTGGCGATGGAAAACACCTTCGACATCATCTTGCTCGATCTCATGTTGCCACGCATGGATGGCCTGACCATGTGTAATAAACTTCGCGATGCGGGCAACAACACACCGGTACTTATGCTGACCGCACTTGATAGCCGTGACGATATGCTCAAAGGCTTCCAACACGGCGCCGATGACTACCTGACCAAACCTTTCGATCTGGATATTCTTGAAGCGCGCATGATGGCACTGATTCGTCGTTACCGTGGCACTGTCGCATCGAGCAAGTTGGAATACGGTGAAGTGTCTATCGACCAAAAAACGCGTAGAGCGTACCGCCAAGATAAACTGCTGGCGCTCAATCCCACCACTTACACCATTCTGGAAATGCTTGTGAAAAGCGCACCAGACGTGGTGACGCGTGAAGAAATCGCCTTCCAACTATGGCAAGAGAACGAGCCGAACAACGACGTTCTGCGCAGCCACATTTACCAACTGCGTAACCAACTTGATAAGCCATTTGAACAACATGTGCTGATCACCGTACCGAAAGTTGGCTTCCGCTTGGAGACAGGTGCATGATCAATCGCTTACTTGCTAGCACGCAAAGCACACAAAGCATGACAGGGCGGCTCGCTCTGTTTTTCTCTTTTGTGTCGGTCGTGATTGGCATCTTCTGCTTTTTGTTGATTACCGGCTCCCTGCTTTGGTCTGAAGACCGCGTGGGCGAGCGTCGTATTATGGTCGACAAAAAAGAAGCGATTGAACATTTCCAGTCCCACCCAGAGCAAGGCAGTATTCAGCTTGACCTGCTCACCACCGCATACAACGACATCTCATTGGTTGCCGAGCGCTACCAAAAATACCTGATTGGTCAAAAGCACTTTCTTGATGAAGTAGAAGACGGTGAATACTCGCGCATGGTTTACATGAGCACTTACACCTACAAAGGCGTTGAACATCCTGTGATTCTGGTTTCCTTGATTGATGAAATCGAGATCACCTCAGAGGAATTCATTCTCGTCGTCGCTATGGTGTTATCGATTGTCGCCGTGCTGGTGTTCCTGTTTGGTAGTCTGTTGCTGCGCCTATCACAACGCTTGATTGAACCCGTCAATGCGCTTAAAACCCAACTCGATCATCACCAAGGCGATGCCACGCAAACTTTTAGTGTGCCAGAAGGCTCGGCCAAAGAGTTCCAAACCCTTGCAGATGAGTTGAATGAATATCGCCACAAAATCAACCAAGTCATCAAGCGTGAGCAAGCCTTTGCACGATACGCAAGCCATGAACTGCGCACACCATTAACCGTAATGAAAGGCTCAAGCAGCTTACTGGCGAGAAGTGCGAACACGGATTTTCAAACCCGCCAAGTGAACCGAATTCAGGATGCGACGCAGCAAATGTCGACCATGGTGGATGCCCTACTCGGCTTAGTGCGTTATGAACGCAATGCGGACGATTCACCGGTGCGCAGTATCACCGAAGAAGAGCTGAAACAAATCATCTTCCAAAGCCAAGCTCAGGCGGATGAGAAAGCACTCAGCTTTGATGTACAGATCGACGGAAACCCAAAAACGCGCGCGACCAATGCTGTGTTGACCATTATTCTTGGCAACCTGATTCGCAACGGCATCGCCGCGACACCATCGGGATCAATTCATATCAGCATGGGGGAAAACACCATCTCGGTACGTGATGAAGGCGAAGGCTTTTCGACCATTCCACATTCTGATGGGCACGGATTGGGTTTGATGATTGTGGATGATTTATGCCAGCGTTATGGCTGGCAATTTAAGATTGGTACACATCCAGAGGGTGGATGTGAGGCAATGATTGATCTTGCGTCAGAGCATCAAGAGGCTTGCTCAGAGTAACTTCCTCAGCACTTGATTAAATTAAGAGGTATCTCATTGGCTCAGTATTAAAACGAGCAATTCGATACCTCTTTCTATCGTCTGTCGACCTTTCGCGGTTAAATAAAGTCTTATGCCGTAAGCGCAGCGAGTCGATTGAATGCCTGTGATGCCGATTCCGACGCTTCACACACAGAAAACACATCTTCGATAAAGCACTTCAACGCTCTAGATTCAATGGCTCTGATTGCGGCTTGCTGCTCGTCCGATAAGTAACCGTAAATGCTCGCCGCACCAAAGTCGCCGAAGATCATCTCACCTTGCTCATTCACCAAAGTATTGTGCGCATACAAATCGCCATGGCACACCTTGTTGTCGTGCAGGTGATTAAATACGTCCACCATCTGCTCCACAATAGAATTGACTTGCTCGACTGTCAGTGTAAACCCTTGTGGGAATGTATCTCGGGTGCAGGTTTCCAACGTTGGCGGCAAACCTAAGTTGTAGTAACTGTTTGGGATCAGCTCCATCAGCAACGCCAGTTCATCGCCATCATCGACTTGTGCGATGGATTTCACCAAATTGTTGTGATGCCCTGCTTGCAAGCATGCTTCAAGTTCATCATGTGGGTAACCATCACTAGTCACTTCGCCCTTAAACACTTTTACCGCGACTTCATTCGGGAAGTCGTATTGAGCATCAGTCCAGTTAGCATGAGAAATCACGCCACTCGCACCTTGGCCGAGAACATGATTGAGCGAGTAACTGTTTGTGGTCACTCTCGGCACACTATTTAGCGACGATGGGTGTTTGCAGAATGGGTTACCTGCAAAAGCAAACCACGCCAACTTAGGCAGCTTCATCAACACATCAGGGAACTGCTCTAGCTGGTTCGCAGAGAGACGAATCAATTCCAAATTAACCAAGTTTTCCATGCTATTTGGCAGTTGCTTGATGCGATTGCCCGCCAGTGCAAGCTTTCTTAGGCGCGGTCTTTCACCCAGACTGTTGGGAAGAACTTCAATCTCGTTATCGGTCAGAATAAGCCAACGTAGCTGAGTGGGTAGTGAGGCTTCACTCACCACTTTGATCTTGTTGGTTTTAAAGCCAACCATTTCTAGGTTTGGCAACTTGCCTAATACTTCAGGCAAATGGGTGAACTGGTTATTAGAAGCAAAGATGATTTTTAGCTTGGTCAACAGTTCCAGTTCTGGTGGCAAATCTGACAGTGCGTTACCAGATAAATCTAACACTTCAAGCGTTTCTGCAAGCTCTAAAATTTCCATAGGAAACTCAGTTAGCCCTTCCGCCAACTTCAGTTGTTTCGTTCCTACTAATTGTCCTGTTCGTAATTGTTCTAGAGTTTGCAAAACCAAGCCTTCTGATTGAGTTGAAATAAGCGGCGTAGTTTACGTGTCTTAACCTTGAAAGGCGAGGAACGTTAAGAATGTCACAAAGAAAAAACACTCAAAAAAGGACATCAACTGAAACAGGGCGTGAAGAAAGGTTGCCACTTTAACAAGAAGTCGAATCCGGCTACCGCTCAAACACAGACTTTTGATCTGGATTTAATGGCGTTACACTACGCGCCCTTTTGAACGGCAGGTCGCGTGGTTGGACACGTCAGCAGTAGCATGAAACTCTCTGAAAGCCCGATAACTCAACATAACTTTTACGGTCACACCTTTTTTCTTAAACGTGATGACATGCTTCATTCTCACTTTTCGGGCAACAAAGCACGTAAATTTATGGCGCTGATGGAAGCGCAAAATAGCCAAATCAAAACACTCATCAGTTACGGTTCAGCTCAATCCAACGCGATGTATTCCCTTGCCGCTCTGGCGCAAATCAAAGGCTGGAACTTCGAGTTCTACGTTCAACATATTCCGTCTTGGCTTAAAGACTCCCCTATCGGCAACTATCGAGGCGCGCTCGATTTAGGTATGAATATCACGGCGATGCAGGACATCGAGTCCACTTTGCATCCAACCGAGTATATCGAGCAAGTACGTGGGTTGGACGACACAACCTTGGTTGTCCCAGAAGGCGGAAAAGCGACGATTGCCGAAGCCGGGGTAAAACAACTGGCGCGTGAACTGCTTGATTGGACACGCCTTGAAGGCAAAAAACAGTTTGCCGTAGCGTTGCCATCGGGAACAGGAACCACCGCGTTGTACCTGAGTAAACACCTCAAGCCACATGGAATCGAAGTCCTTACCTGTGCTTGCGTAGGGGATGCCGACTACCTGACTGAGCAATTCAATACACTGGAAACTGAAAACCATCCAACCATACTTTCGGTGCGCAATAAACACCATTTTGGCCGTTTATACCAAAGCGACTACGAAACCTGGAATGCCTTGTACGACCATACCAACCTCGAGTTTGACCTGCTTTATGATCCTTACATGTGGCAATGTTTGCAGCCGTGGTTAGCAGAAAACGGAGACAAAACGCTCATCTACATCCATCAAGGCGGGTTGCTTGGCAATGAGTCCATGCTGCCGAGATACCAAAGAGAGTTTGAACAAGCTTGTTAGTACTTCTAATAAGCCACTGCGTGATTGAGTGATTGAGTGATTGAGTGATTAGCAGTTATTGGTTATTAAGCTTTCGTCAATAATAACCAATAATTAGCGCTTCACGCTTTACTAAAATAAACCTTAAATATATCTACCCTCCCTTCGCATTAATAATATTTATTGCATCACCTCCTCGCCTTAAAAAACATTATTATCATTAAATACCTTACCCTGCGTGACTTTCGTTCTGACTATAGATTTAGTAAGTAAGCAAAAGGAATTGGTTGTTTTGTCTATAGTGCGTTCTTTTATTTGCCGCTAAGCTATCACCAATTAAATTCAAGAGGCGATATTAATGAAGCGTCCAACATCAACACGTGTGAGGGGAGCTGGCTACGCGCCACTTATCGACCCAGTAACGTCTTCGTCAAGTAACCGCTCACGCACAAACTACTCATCAACGTCAAAGAACGCGACTCAAGCAAGCTACGGTTCGGTCGTTAGCAACGGTCAATCTCAAGCCGAGGCTGGATTCGAATGTCGAATAAAAATTCATGCTCCCAAAGATGACTTAAATACCCTGCAGTCTGGTGTTTTTTCTTTAGCGAAAACACAAAATGAACCGTTGATAAAACGCTGGAGCAAATTGGAGCAAAATCAACCATCACTCTGCACGGTGTTATCTGCCGAATGTTTCGAAGCCGAAGACAAAACCCTTTTACATGAACTTTTTCAAGACATCGGCCTGAATCAAAAATTTAAAATCACCCCCAAGCCAGTTGGTAGTGAATATATTAATGCTGAGTTCTTACCATTTATTCCAGCGGTAGAAACCAAGGGGTTATTAGGATGGGCAGCGCAAGGTTATTACTATTATTTCCATGATGGGAAGCTAATGTATGAAATGGCGATCCTAGGGAATGATAAATTCTCTTGGCAAGTGACGGCTTCTACGGCCAACGGCATGACAGATGAGCTCATTAGCCCAAAAACGTTTAACATGATACTCGCCCCTGTCGCTATTGAAGGTAAGAAGGCAGCAGTGCAACATATTTTCTATCGTCGCGAAAAACTCACCAATGACGCGCTTGCAGAAATCAACCAAACTTGGCTCGATCAACACGCCACTTTAATCGATATTGCTGCACTTAAAGCTGTGGGGAAGCAGCCTTTGCTGCCACGAACCAAAGCAGCCACTGAATCGGACATTAAACCCGTCCACATAAAAAATCATAAGGTGAGAACAAAAGACGACGGAAAACAAGAATGGTGGACAGACATTGCTCCTCTCTACGGTTTGTCAGCAAAAGCGCTGCTCAAACTCAATCCGACGTTTGAAAGTGATCCTATTTCATTAAAAGTTGGCGATGTGCTAACGGTCAACATTACGCAGCCGGCTCAAGCAACGGGCAATTCTGACCAAAGTTGCCCACAGAACGACTTCATCGTCGGGCATGCCTATCCGCTTGGGGATATTTGGGGAAAATATTCAAAGCGAGATGTATGGGGCGAGTATTGCGGTGCAAACCAACCATCAACCGTCATCAATATCTTTAACCATTCCAACTTGTCACAGAATACACCTGTGTTGAATGTACAGAAGGTGGAAAATCGGTTGTTACGTGTGGCCGTTTCTTTTATTGAAGACGACATACAACTGACGCATATAACCAGTGTATCAAAGGCTTAACGGCCGCCAGCTGCGCTCGAACAAAGCGCCTAACCAAATGCCAATACGATAAGAATCAGCCTATCGTCGCCTGAATTTAAAAAAGTGAACACGTTTATGTACGGTGAAAATAACCAACCGGCTTCTTCTTCAAGCCAAGCAAAAAAAAGAAAGAATGACGCGTCTCACCATTCACAAGAAGGCGCTCCGACGAAACGATTACGAGACGTTCAAAACTTAGCGAAGTGGAACGAGTTCCAACTCAACTGGCAAAACCACGTTGAAGAAAATGACTTGGCAATCCAAGACAGACCGCCAGAAGCGCTGATTCGTTTTAACTACCGTTATGTCGTTAACGACAACACCGGCGCATTGAAGTACGAGCCAGTCACCGTCGATCAGGTTTTAAATAACTATGATGAGCTAGAACGCGTTTATTATCGCCGACAAATCAATGACCCAAGCCCAATGCAAACTCGGCAACAAAGCCGCGATTCTGCTTCGGAAAGCATGTCTCAATTTGATATTAAGATCCCACCTCAATCCAACTCAGGTACCGCGTTAATGGTACCTTCTGTCGGAATGCCGGAAGAGTTTAAATCCAAAGAAAAGCTGCAAGAGCTGTATTGGTACACTGAGGGGATGAGTCGCCCCGTCTATCTGTTCGTCCACCAAAGTGAGCTGAACTTATATCAAGAACAAATGGGGACACTACTTCAAGCCGCTGGCGTAGGTTTGGTTGGGTGGTCATTCGAGTCCGGTACCGTTGGTTTCGGTGCAACAAGAAAAGCTGTCGTGGATTTTTGCAAACTCAACCACCTTAAAAAAATCACCATGATGGACTGCAACGTACTCATGTCTGAAATGGATCTTATCTCAGCCGCAGAAGAGGCGACATCAGAAGTCAAAGACGATACCACGCTGTATATTGCACTTGGCGTCACAAGTGGTGACACCTACGAGAAAGGCGCAAAAGCACCAAACAGCTTGCTCAATGAAGGGGCAGTAAAAGGCCGACCAATCGAACAGTTCACTATGCTCAACCGCAATGTGTTGTTTGACCCTGCATTTATCTCTTCTTCAGAAGATATTGATGTCTCCAACGAAATGAAGTTCTTCAACAGCATTGATCAGCAAAAATCCATTGCGTTAAAAGATCTGAAGCTGCACCAAAAGCTCGATGACGAACTCGAAAGTCAGTATCCAAGAATCAACAAGCTGCGATTAAAGGCAACATCCAACGTTTACAATGACAAGTTTAAAGCGCATCTGACTCAAATATCTGAGAACGAAAAAAACCTCGTCATTCAAGTGAAAACTGGTACAAAACCAAACGTACAAAAGCATAACGTGACGGTTCAGGCGTTCAGTGAATACATCGCCTCAACGTTAGGAAAAGATCCTCTGCGTATTCAGTCTCTCGTTATTGAAAAGATGTTGGTGAAGTACAAAGACATGAGCATGGGATCTGGCTATCAGTTTGAGCCGGAAGGGTTGGATGAGACGAATGCCGCACTCTATCCATATGAAGAGTCGAGTCATACACATGACGAAGCGTAAGCCATAATAAGACGTGTTTCCCTTGGCAGGCCGATAGCGCCAAGGGAGATGGATACAAACTCATACTGCTCGCGTTGTAGTGTTTGTTTCTTCCTGAATTTGTCGATAGTAAGGGGGTTATATTCGTGCTAAAAACGCTTTTCCATGAATAACAAATCCCAGATCTCGCCATCAAAAGAACGTTCTCCTGATTCACGCGACGTCACTTCAAACCCAAGAGATTCATAACAATTCTTCGCGACAGTATTACGCTCAAAGACCGCCAACGACAAGACTTGAGCATGATACTGAGTTTGAGACAGTTCGATGAGTTGCGTGAGCATGACTTTCGAAAGACCTTTCCCTCGAAAATCATTGGAAACAAAAACACGACAAACTCTAAATTGGGATTGAGACTCTTTAAACAGCTCAACATAGCCAGCCTGCTTCCCGTCACAAACGAGCATAAACGGGAAGACTTCAGGTTTCGCGCAATGGAGGCTAATCTGTTGGTGGTCTAGAGGGAAATTGAAATTTGGCCCACCCCATTGATAGTTCAGTTGCTCTGAATCAATCCAACGGGTGAGTGCCTCGTAATCTTCCTTTTCAAATGCTCTCAGTTCCATCTTCATCTCTGCCATGTTCCACCGTAACAATTGTCTACGACTGCGATTGTGCTATTTAATGAGCCCTAAGATCTCTTTAAACTCTGGTGCTCGGCAATCTTCTACCATTTCATACAAACACATTTCTACGCCTGTTAGGCCAACGCCATTCGCAGTCAGTTTTGCAAGCGCGAGCGCTTTGTTGGCTGGCGTTCGAGAAGAAACGCAATCCGTCACCAGTTCCACTTTGTAACCCATTTGCCGCAGCGACACCGCGGTTTGATACACACAAATGTGCGCTTCGATACCACAAACCAACCAAGTATCGACTTTGGCGTTTTCTACCGCGAGTTTGAATGTCGGTTCTTTGCAACCATCAAAGGTATGCTTTGCAATCGCCAAGTGCTCTTTCGCTAATACTTCACGAATCGGTTCTACCGTCGGGCCTAATCGGTCTGGGTTTTGCTCAAGCCAAACAATAGGGAGCTTGAGAGCCTTTGCGCCCTTGACTAACTTAGTCGTACTTTCAATCAGCGCTTCGCTTTCGTGCATTAGCGTTGCCAGTTTACCCTGCACGTCGACAACAATTAGACCCGTGGTATTCTTCGATAACATTCTCATCTCCTATGAGCGACAAGAGCATAACTCTGCTCAAGCATTTGAATATAAAGAATGTACCAGAAGCCCAGCATAATCAGATGAGCAAATTCGCAAAATTATTGTCCGCTCACGCTATTTGAATCGCTCTCGAAACAGTTCGATTAACACTTTGACCTTGTTGGGTAAAAACAAATTAGACGGGTAAATCAACGTCAGATGTTGTTTAGGGTGCGTGAACTCTGGCAATACTTCGACTAACTGGCCGTCTTCTAAAGCTGGCTTAGAGTGCACTTGCGGGATAAAGGCGATGCCGTTACCTGTAATCGCCATTAACCGCAGCAAGTTCAAATCGTCCGACCTAACCGCCACGTGCAATTCTGGATCTAACAATCCGGCATTGTATCGGTTAGTCAGCAAACGATGATGCTTTAAATCGTCCATGCTTTTTAGAGGAGGATGGGCATCTAAATAAGCTTGGGAAGCGACAAAGTGACTGCGGTAAGGCAATAAGCTGAACTGAACATAGCTGTCATCCGAGACTTTCGCCACGCTCGGTAAAAGCTGAAGATCAAACGCTTGTCGCTTAAGATCGACACTCTCTTGGTGGTTCTCAATCTCTACCGACATCTCAGGGTAACGGGTCGTATATTCGTTAATGATCGAATTAAACGCCGCCGAGCTCATCAATGCAGAGGGAATCGCAACACGCACTTTACCCGTCAACTCTTGTTGGTATTCATGCATCACATTCAAACCTTGTTGAATGTGCTCTATGGGTTGCCCCACCAGCTCAAACAGACGCTTGCCGTGCTCGGTCAACTCAATGGTTCGCGTGGTTCGAATCAGCAATTGGCAGCCCAACGCTTTCTCTAATTCTTGCAAACGTCGGCTCACTTTAGAGCGTTGTAACTGGTTCGCCTCTGCCGCAGCACTGATACCACCGTGCACGACGGTTTGGCTAAACAGGTGAAGATCATCAAAACTAACGTTCATTGTCCTACTTTTAGGTCATTCATGCGCTTATTGTCATTCTACTGAATTGTGACCAAGTTCTCTATAATCGTCTGTCTAATTTGCTTGCGAGCACCATAAATTCAGGTATCTATTATGACGGCAGATCATAAATTCAAACACTGGATGCGAACACTTATTGTCCTGTTCATTGTACTATTTTTCTACATCATCATTGCGGATCGACACGCACCAATCACGACCGAAGGGCGAGTCCAAGGTTACGTGGTGCAAGTTGCACCAGAAGTTTCAGGTAAAGTGACCGATGTGCTGATTGCCAACAACCAGTCTGTACACAAAGGCGATGTGCTGTTCACCATTGATGCTCGTAAATACAAAATCGCTTTAGAACAAGCGCAGCTTTCACTGCAATCCGCTTACGAAAAAGAAGCAACACTGTATTCGCAGCGGGAAGCTGCACTGGCAAACATTGCTCGTGCTCAAGCGACTTACAACAACGCGCACAGTGAGTACTCACGTCTACAAAAGTTGTCGAAGCAAAAAGTCATTTCTCAATCCAACTTAGACAGTGCCTACGCACAAAACCAAGTGTCACGAGCTGCGCTCAAAGCAGAACAACAAAACTTGAAAGTGATTGAAGCACAACTTGGGGACAAAAAAGGCCAAAGCACCGCAGTACGCATTGCTCAAAATGGCATTGAGAAAGCTCAACTCGATCTAACTAATACCGCAGTTCTTGCTCCAAGTGACGGCGTAGTAACTAACCTGCAATTGGAAGTCGGCACCATGGCAAACGCCAACATGCCATTGCTTACCTTTGTACCAACCGGATCAATGTGGGTTGCTGCGGATTTTCGTGAGAAATCGGTAGCGGGCGTCGACAACAGTTACCACGCCATGGTTGCGTTTGATGCTAACCCAGGTTCAGTTTATGACTTCGACCTATCTAGCCGAGATTACGGCGTGGCCGCTGCTCAGCAAACCCCAAATGGCGCACTGACCAAAGTCGAAGTGAACAACCGTTGGGTACGTGATGCGCAGCGCACTCGCGTGAACCTGACCAGCGAAGAAGCACTGCCTTCCTCTCTGTTCGTTGGTTCTCGTGCCACCATCGTGCTTTACCCAGACAACAGTCCGTTTTGGGCGTTGATGGCACAAGTTCAAATCTACCTTGCTAGCTGGTTCCACTTTATCTACTAGGCGGCTGCGATGAAAACCTTACGTATTTGGTTTGGCTGCTCAATGGGTTTGGCGTTGAGCATGATCTTTGGTTGGTCTTACGGTTTCTTTGCCGTCATGCTGCCACTGTTCGTGCTCGGTCGTATGGACCACTTCAGTCTGCCACTCGTCTTGATGGTGTTGTTCTCGGCGGTTTGGACCACGGTTCAAGCCACCTTTATTCTCGAATACTTACAGTTCCATCCCACTCTGATGTTCGCGGCAGTAGGCATTATGATGCTGTTTAAATGCATTGCGATGATGAACCCAAAAACCTACTTGTTTGGTTACATGGGGTTATTGGTTGGCTCGATCGTACTGAACTTCGCGAGCTACGATTTCATGGATATCGAAGAGTTCAACGTCAACCTTTGGGTGATTTCGTTCAGCAATATCTTTGTCTGTGCTCTCGCCTATTGGCTATTCCCAGAGCCAGAATCAAAGATCTTACAAACAGAAATGACTACGCCAGTAAAAAGCGATATCGACTACATCAGCCAAGTAGCAATGGGCTGGGTGGTAGCAATGGCGGCGTTTTTGGTGTTCCAAATAGGTGATTTGTACGACTCACTTTCGGCGCAGGCGTCGATCCTCATCATCCTAACGCCAATGACATTGGCAGGCTCAATGGCCATGGCGAAAATCCGCATCATCGGTACAGCGCTGGGTTGTATCGCGGGTATGGCGGTGCAGTTAATCTTGGGCAGTTGGTTTGGTCATGGACTGTTGTTCTGGCTGGCGTTTACCATCGCTATGGGGCCATTCTGTTTGTGGTTAACGAAAGGACAAGTCAAAGCCGCCATTGCGTTCTCGGCGATGTCTGCCCTGTCTGTTCCACTGACCACGTCATTGGTGCCTGAGCAGAAAGACGCGTTCTTCTCCATCTTGTACCGATTCAGTTCGATATTCGTAGCGGTAATGCTTACCGCAATGGTGATGTGGGTAGTACACCACTGGATTCGCGTGATGTTATTGAAGCATCCAGAGATGAAGAATGTGGAATTGAATTGACGGAAAACGAGAAACGAAGTATGCCGCTCACCTTGCTGTTAGCGGCATTTTTATTTAGAACCGGTCACCCTGAACGAAGAGTAACGAAGTGATTCAGGATCTACCCAAAGAGTGCTATTAAGTCCTGAGGTTATCGCCATTTCCCAGCGAGTTGTTAGCAGATTCCTAGTCTCGTTTAGACTCGCTGGAATGACCCAACTTTGGATACAGACCAAATATAAAAATATCGCGAGCAACGTATCTACCAACGTCCGTCATCCTGAACAACGAGGAACGAGGTGATTCAGGATCTACCTACATAGTGCTGAGAAGTTCTAAGATTATCGCCATTTCCCAGCGAGTTGTTGGCAGATTCCTAGTCTCGTCTAGACTCGCTGGAATGACCCTGTCTTAAGTTTCTGTATCGAAGATAAATTTCGATACTAACTCGCCAACTCTCTACTAATGGACAAAGGGCTTTCCTTAAAGTACACGGTGTTAGAAAACCCCGTTTCCTTTTTCCGTTTTGCTTAGGTTATGTGGCACTAAGACTGAAGTGAACTCATCAAACTCAAGAGCGATTGTCGCTGCTCATTAGGAAGTACTGCAAATAGCGTTGCCATTTCACCAAAAAACTCAGGCCCCATCGAGGAAACCAACCCTAGCCCTTGTTTTGACAACGATATTTTGACTGAGCGCTTATCAACTAAGTCATGTTTACGGACGACGAGATCTTTTGCTTCTAAGCGCTCCAATCGGTTTGATAGTGCGCCTGATGATGGTAGCAATGTCTGCTCTTTGAGTGCTTTTGCCGTCAACTCATAAGGTTCCCCAGAACGATACAATGTTGCAAGAACATCAAATTCAGAAGGATTAAGCCCATGTTTTTTGCAAAAGTGGCTTCTTGCATCAGAAAGTGATGTACCGAATCGAACGAATAACGTCACAAGTTCAATGATGTTTCCGTCCAACTCTTTGTTTATTGATAGCCACTGATCAGCAACTTGCTTGCTCGTCATCTTCAAAATAATGAATCCATGTAATAACGCTCTGTACTATTTTATTCTCGTCACTTGCTACTACTTTGCAATAACCGACAACGCCATCTCTTAAACGTCATCTTTGAATCCAAGTAGAGAAACTCAAGAATAAGGCCTAACGTAAATAGTACCATTACTAAAATTGCGAGAACATCTACGGAAAAGGCCATGAGTGCTTTAATCATGGCTTTAATTAAATTCATCACCTTCATTGTCCATCACCTCCTAATTATCTGAGACTAAACCTTCTTCCTTCTCAACTCCGGATCCACTAGCACTAACTTTAGAATCAAAACCTACTGTCAAAAGAAAGCCCTAGCCTTCTAAAACCACCACCAGAGGATCAAAGAAAAGATCAACAGAGGTGACTTTACGCTTACTTTATGTTTAAGTAAATTATGTTTACATAAACATAATCACAAAAATGCAGTTGAAGGAGAATCATGAAAATCATATTAGCGATATTAGCCCCCTTACTTTGGGGAACGACCTACGCTGTTGTTTCATCGGAGTTTGTTGGTTGGTCACCGTTCGCGCTAGCAGTATGGAGAGCCCTACCTGCTGGCTTCATCCTATTGATTTTAAAGCCAACAATGCCCAAGTTATCAGAGCTCCCCGCTCTATTTCTGATTGGCTTCCTTAATATCGCGTTATTTTTTGGCTTATTGTTCGCTGCGGCGTTGAGACTACCGAGTACTTTGGTTGGCGTGGGAATGATCGCCTTGCCTGTTGTGAGCTTGGCAATCATGGGGATCGCGCATCAAGTCAAACCATCAATGATCCAATTGGTGTCGGCATTTGTGCTGATGGGGTGTTCTGCTTATCTATTCTTGACCAGTCACGCGCCCATCAGCTTATCAGCGGTATTACTCTTGGTTGGCGCTATGACTGCATTGATTGCGGGAAGTGTCGTTGCTAAACATGTGATGAAAAAAATCCATTGGTGGAAATTACTGACATGGAAACTCATCTTTGGCGGCATCATTTTATTACCTCTCGCCTATTGGGATGTTTTTTCGGGTGGAGCCGTCGTCGCACCTTTAGTCCCAAAAAACTTTGAACAATGGCTAGCGATGGGTTGGATTATTATCGGATTAACCTCTGTAGCATACGGGGCTTATGTCTATACCATCCCTTTAATTACAACGAATGAGCTCAGTTTCTTTGGCACCTTTAACCCAATTCTGGCAATGATCTTAGGCGTCACGCTCATGGGAGATTCACTGACTCACGTGCAAACTGGTGTGATGGTATTGATGGTGGTCAGCAACTTGATTGCTCAGTTCTTCGAGTATCGTAAGAAGCTCCCGACCGAGCAGGAAGTGATTAATTATTAACGTCTGCGATTTTCGTGATTTTATAGAGAGAAAACCCAAGACCCGAACTCTTGGGTTTGTTGTGAACGACATAATTCCCAACAACCTCCATCCAGAACTACAAGGAACGAGGTGATTCAGAATCTACCTACCGAGTGCTGTTAAGTTCGAAGGCTACGGCCATTTTCAAAGCGAGTGGTTAGCAGATTCCTAGTCTCGCTTAAACTCGCTGGAATGACCCAATCTTGTATACAAACCAAATAGTTGGCTATGTGAGTAACGTATCTCCCAACGCTTGTCATCCTGAAAAACGAGGAACGAGGTGATTCAGGATCTACCCACTGAGCGCTATGAAGTTCGGAGGCTATCGCCATTTTCCCAGCGAGTGATTAGCAGATTCCTAGTCTCGCTTAAACTCGCTGGAATGACCCAACTTTGGATACATACCACATATAAGAACATCGTGAGCAACGTATCTACCAACGTCCGTCATCCTGAACAACGAGGGACGAGGTGATTCAGGATCTACCCACAGAGTGCTGTTAAGTCCTGAGGCTATCGCCATTTTCCAAGCGAGTTGTGAGCAGATTCCTAGTCTCGTCTAGACTCGCTGGAATGACCCGACTTGAGTTAGTTGCGTCGAACCTAAGTTCTGATATTAGCCCGCCAACTCTTTACGAATGATCTCTGCGCCTGCGCTGAGTGCATTGAGCTTCGCAGTTGAAACTTCGCGAGATAGAGGCGCCATGCCGCAGTTGGTGCATGGGTAAAGTTTGTCCGCGTCGACGTACTTAAGCGCTTCGCGCAGTGTTTCTGCAACCTCTTCTGGTGTTTCAATCTCGTTGGTTGCCACATCAATTGCGCCAACCATCACTTTTTTGCCGCGGATAAGTTCTAATAGTTCGATAGGTACACGCGAGTTGTGACACTCAAGTGAGATAATATCGATATTGGATTTCTGCAGCTTCGGAAATACTTCTTCGTATTGTCGCCATTCAGAGCCCAATGTTTTCTTCCAATCCGTGTTGGCTTTGATGCCGTAACCATAGCAGATATGTACAGCCGTTTCGCATTTTAGCCCTTCGATAGCACGCTCTAGACAGGCAATGCCCCACTCGTTCACATCATCAAAGAACACATTAAATGCGGGCTCATCAAATTGGATAATGTCGACGCCTGCCGCTTCAAGCTCTTTGGCTTCTTGGTTAAGGATCTTTGCGAATTCCCAAGCCAACTTTTCACGGCTACCGTAGTGATCATCATACAGCGTATCGATCATCGTCATTGGCCCCGGTAGCGCCCACTTGATCGGTTGTTTGGTTTGCTGACGCAAGAACTTCGCATCTTCGACAAACACAGGTTTGGTTCGGCTTACTGGGCCAACAACCGTCGGTACACTCGCGTCATAGCGATTACGAATGGTCACCGTTTTGCGGTCCTCAAAGTCTACGCCGTTTAGGTGTTCAATAAAGGTCGTCACAAAGTGTTGGCGAGTTTGTTCACCGTCACTGACAATATCGACCCCTGCTAATTCTTGTTCTTGCAAAGAGACACGCAGCGCATCGCGTTTGCCATCAATCAGTTCTTCACCTTGTAGTTTCCACGGTGACCAAAGCGTCTCTGGTTGAGCCAGCCAAGAAGGCTTAGGTAAGCTGCCCGCCGTTGAAGTCGGTAATAGTGTTTTCATCGTCATTCCCTTCTAGATTCTCGTTTCGATTACGCGTAATTTGCAGACCATTGCTCAAGGATCGCTTGATAAGGTTTGATGAAGTGCTCCTCAGCAAACTTCCCTTGCTCTTTCGCAAGCTGACTGCGCTCTTCGCGGTCGTAAACGATTTGGGTTAACGAGTGATCGAGATTCTTCAAGTTCGGTTGGTAACACTGGCCGGCTACCGCGTTTGCGTTGTAAATCTCTGGGCGATAAATCTTTTGGAACGTCTCCATGGTACTGATTGTGCTGATCAGCTCTAGGTTTGAGTAGTCATTCAACAAGTCACCGAAGAAGTAGAACGCCAACGGAGCGACACTGTTTGACGGCATAAAGTAGCGCACCTGTAAGCCCATCTTTTTGAAGTACTGTTCGGTCAATGACGATTCGTTTGGCTGGTATTCAAAACCCAACACTGGATGCTGGTTGTCAGTACGGCGGTAAACCTTGTTGTCCGACACACTCAAGCAAATCACTGGCGGCTTTTGGAAATGTTGTTGGTATGATTCCGACTTCACGAACGCTTTAAACAGCTTGCCGTGCAACTCACCAAAATCAGCAGGAATGCTAAATTGAGGCTGGTCTTTGTTGTGGTCTAATAGCAGAACGCTAAAGTCGTAATCGCGCACATAAGAAGAGAAGTTGTTACCGACAATACCTTCGATACGTTCGTTGGTTTTGCGGTCAATAATGTTGGTTTTAAGCACTTCGATCGAAGGGAACGCTTCACCACTGCCTTGAATATCCATATCCACAGAGATGATTTCCAACTCGACACTGTAACGATCGCCATTTGGGTTATCCCAATGTGCCAAGGCATTGAAACGATTGTCGATCATGCACAGTGCATTACGAAGGTTATTTTGGCGGCTGTCACCACGAGCTAGGTTGGCAAAGTTGGTCGTGATGCGCGTGCTGTCTGATGGTTGGTAGTTCTCATCAAAACGGATGCTCTTAATAGCAAAATTGAAATCGTTATTCATGGTGAGTTGGTATCCTATTTCCTTAGATAAACGCTGACTGATTCCTAACTCTGTTCTTGGGGATGGTTGTGTTTTTTGATTTTCCCAATCGTCAGTATGTGCAGCGTTTACTTCGAAAATTCAGTTCAAAAACAGCTGTCACAGTGCCTAACACCAGAGCAGTCTGTTTTTTATACTTGCTTCGTTACTTGAATAACATTGGTAATACTTCACGTTGAACATGAAGGATTTTCATGGTTTGAGAAAAATGATATTACAACGCAGCAATTCATGAACCACAAACTTACATTTGGACAATAACGAATCAACACAGGTATGGCAAACTCACTTAACTCAATGTCTAGTTTGTCGGGTACGGATTAGATTTGAGAGGGCACGATTTACGTGGAGAGGTTGCTCAAGTAACTGTAACTTAGATATTTTGTGGCGAGTATACACATAATTTTTCCGGCACAAATCGCAAAAAATTTAGTCTTTCATTTCAATAACTTGATCTTATGCATGGAGTTTCAATAAATCTAGATGATAAAGTAAGTATTAGCTATAATAAATGAGGCATAAATGTGAGCGACACAACAACAGTCAGGCTATCATGTTTTGGTTTGATATCTTCTATTGAACAAGATCTACGTGACTTTATACTTCGAATAACTGAACAAGTAGAAAGCCTCCCAAAAGACATACAAGACAAAGTAACTGAACGCTACTTAAGAGACAACGAGCAAGAAAAAAACTGCTCTCCAGAGTTGGTCGACCTTCTCCAGTACATTGATTTTTCAGATACTCAAAAAATACTGCATAAGCTTAAAAAAAGTCAGACGTTACTTAGTGAAAACCTCATCGTGTTCATATGCGACCATCTTGACCAACTTTCACCCTGCCGTAACCGTGTTTGTCACAGTAGACCTTTAGAATCTACTGACTTTTTCGAACTGCGACAGTTTTCGTCAGAATTAATTGAAAAGTCTCCCCAAAATACATTTAGACAGATTAAAAATGTCCTCAATAACCTCGACAATCGGGCATACCTCTCCACAATTAGCACTCCGAACTCATGGGATGAGAAAAAGAAACAAATTTTCCACAATTTACCAATGGTTGAGTTCGATGATACTGGATTTCTAGGGCGAGAAAGCGATAGAGACTCTATAAATAAGTTATTAAATTCAGACACTAGAGTTATCACAATTGTGGGAGAAGGCGGTATTGGCAAAACGGCTCTGTCTCAAAGATGCTTATATGACATGCTTGATTTATGTGAAGAATATTCAGATGAATCCCCAAGATTTGAAATCATAGCTTGGGTTACACTTAAAGCAAATGAACTTACAGTGAATGGTGCAAGACAGATCAATAACGCTATCACTGACAGTATGGGACTATTCCAACACGTAAGTAACTTTCTCGCGACTGAAACTGAAAGTATGGATGACATGCTAGATGAAATTTTGGCTTATATGAGAGAGTTCAAAGTTTTACTTTGCATCGATAACTTAGAGACTATATCTACAAGTAAAATTCGACATTTTTTAGCTAACATTCCAAATGGCTCTAAAGTGTTGATAACAACGCGTATGGCTTTAGGTGAGTTAGAATTTCGATATAAATTAGACAAACTAGATAAAAGATCTTCTGTAAATCTAATTAGAAACATGTCTAAAATATTAAACGTAAGTGATCTTGTTAAGAAAAATAACTCTCAGCTGGAAAATCTTTGTATAAAGCTATTCAATAATCCTTTATTAATCAGGTGGTATGTTCGTTCATATGCTTATGGTGCAGACCCGAAAAAACTAATTAATAAAAGCAGTGACAACTTTAAAGATGCATTAAGTTTTTGTTTTGAAAATCTATACGAGAAGTTGACCGCCGATGAAAAGAAAATAATATTGGTTATTGCTTGTATAGGAAAGCCGTTGACATTAGTTGAAGTAAGATTCTTTTTGGATGATATGCATAATATAGCTTTAGAAGAAGTAATCCATAGATTAAGAAACTCTAGTATGTTGATGTCATCAGACGATGATAAATTTGACGAAACAAAGTTTATTCTAACTAACGTAGCTGAAAGCTATCTGAAAAGTATCAACGCTATAACAAAAGACATTTATAATCTAGTCAAAGAAAGAAGAGCAAATTTAAGAACTATAATTGCAGAGCAAGGCGTATCAAAACACACCTATGAATTTGACCCTAAAAATATCGTTTGGGATACAAACGATCAGAAAATATGTGCCACGTATTTAAGTGCCGCACTGACTCTTTATGCCAACAAAAAGGTTGAAGAGGCGATTGAGAAAGTAAAGCAAGCTAAAGCTTTAATGCCCGACTTTTCTGAATGTTATCGTATACATGGCTATATTTTACAAAAAGATCAACCATGGTTAGCTCAAACAGAATATGACACAGCTATTGAGTACAATGAACAGTCAATGATAGCGAGGTACTCATACGCTAAGTTTTTAAATAGTGAAGAACAATACGAAGAAGCTATTGAACATTTACAGTATGCATTAAAAATCGAGCCAAATTCTATACCTTGTAAAAGTCAAATAGCATTTACCTTAAAGGTTATGGGGAACTATGAAGACGCCAATAGAATTTACGATGAAATATTATCCGACAAGAAAATATCGAAGCATAAAAAGTTCAGAATTAGTTTATATGACCAGTCATCCGATTGTCGAAGACGTGCTTCTGAGCAATATATAAACCATAGAGACCAAAGTGAAGCTAAAGTTAACTTATCTAGAGCTATCGACATAATTAGACGAGCACTAGATGAGGATGATTATGATAAGTCAATTATTGATAAACTATGTAAAACTTATAAAGAAAGCGTTTCTTACTATAAGTTTAGTGATGACAACACTGTAAGCATAAATATTTTGTCTATTCTTGATGACAACATTGAAAAATTAGACATTAATTGCTTGAGAGAATTAAAACAACATTTAAATGTTTTGTTAAATATTGACAAAACAGAGAACTCATATAAATTACAGCAGATTTTAATAAAATCTAACTCTCTTCTTACCAAAGAAGTGGGTTCTAGGATTAACGGAAAAATTGTAAATTTGGTTCCTGGTCACTGTGGAATTTCCTATGGTTTTGCTGAAGACTCTCAAAATATCCGATATTTCTTTAGCAGGAGCTCTCTAATGCCAAAGACAATATTAGATGGAAGAAAGGTCGAGGAAAATATCGAAGTTTGCTTTACAACAGGTAAAACAGAGAAAGGATTTACCGCTGAAGACATAGAGATTTTAAACTAAGAAAACAACTGGGCTTACTATTCAAGGATAAGCCCGGTTATTTAAGCCTACTCCCCATCACGCTCAAGAAAAATACGTTTAGGTTGACCAAATTCATCCAGACATTCACAACGCAAAGAATTAGAATAGTGGATAAGTTCTAGTAGGGGAAAAGCCCATAAACAGGGTGTGAATGAGTATTTACTCTGAATGATAATGGTACACTAGGTTTGCCTAATCTTCCTACGCTCGACTAACACTCCCCTTCTCCTTCCCTTTTCCACCACTTTCAACGATACTCTTGCGCCTTATTGTTCAGTTGGAAAACTTCATGCCTCAAGCTAACTCCGTTGTCGTACTCGACTTTGAAACCACAGGTCTGTCTCCGAATATGGGTGATCGCGCGATTGAAATCGGTGCGGTTAAGATCGTTGATGGTGAGGTGGTCGATAGTTTTCAGCAACTTATGAATCCTGGCTTTCGTGTGAGCTCATTTATTGAGGACTACACAGGTATAACCAATAACATGCTGCGCACAGCACCAAGTTGCGATGAAGTGATGGCATCGTTCAGTGAATTTATTGCGGGTGAGAATCTTATCGCGCACAACGCGTCGTTCGATAAGCGATTTCTGGATGCAGAGCTAGAGCGAATCGACTGCGGTTACTCTGGTGAGTTCGCGTGTTCTTTATTGGTGGCAAGACGCCTGATTCAAGACGCACCATCACACAAGCTGGGGGAGTTGGTTCGTTATAAGAACATCGAAAACGACGGCGTATTCCACCGCGCGTTAGCCGATGCACAGGTAACGGCAAAGCTGTGGTTGTTGATGGTAGAAGAGCTTGAACAATCCGGCATTGCAGCGCCAAGCTTTAAGTTTATGCAGACGGTAAGTAAGACAGCGAAAGGAAAAGTGGATCAGCTACTGGCTAAAAGCCGCGCTTAAACCACAAACAAGTAACGCCCAATCATGCGGCGTTACTTGTGCCCTATAAATCTAGCTCTAGGGTTTACACCGAGATCATATGAGGTCGGATATTGGTTGGCTCTGCGCTTGCTGGCGTTGGCTCTACTCCAGAAATCGCCGCCTGCTTTTCAATAAGATCTTGAATAAAGCACTCCGTCCACGCCTCTAACGCTGCGACATTTAGCATCGCCATCGGTTGTTGCGACCATAGAACGGCGCTGTTTTCTTGATGCGACACAATGTGTGCAGGCCAGTATTCACCAAAGATATTGCTCTTCGCCAGCTGTTCCGATATCGGGTTTGCCTCACCAAGTTCTGCATACAATACCATCCACTCTTCATTCTGATGCGTGAAATGAAGTTGATACTTTTGGTCAATCAACAGGCTATAGATACCATTTTGCGCGGTTGGATTCTGTAGGCCGTTCTTTTCGAAAAAGTGTTTAACTAGGTGATCGAATGTGGTTGTCATTAGTGGTTAGCCTCCAAGTTGACGATGCTGAATTCTCCCGATAAGCCGAATTTCGGTAAGTCGTAGCCTGATTTGTGCCAGAAGTCCTGAACAAACCAGCTGGTGAAATCTTCCTTACTTGGGAAAGAAAACTCACCAAAGTTCGGGTCAAAGAAGGTCACTTTTTCTCCATCTACCGCGGCGGCAACGGCGTGTGCATTACTTGGACCTTCAAGGCCGATCTTCTTCAATAGTGATGTTTTAGGGCCGTTATCAACGATCTTCGCCGCAAGCTCTGCTGCACCATTGCGGCTACGGCTTGTTTGCCCATGCACACGTGATAATGCACCAAGTTCTCGGTAAGGTGATTCGATGTTGTTGCTTCTTAGCCAACCTTCTGTGATCGCTTCTTGGTCATAACCCACCATGCCATCGGTTTGCAGTTGCGCGACAGACTGCATTGTCTCTTTGTTCAACTTGCCTTTGTCGCTTGCCGTTCCTGATTGAAATAGCTGTTCGCCAAGGTTAGAGCCTTCTGCTCGTGCCTTCATCCAGTGAGCGCTCAGTGCCTCACAACATCCGCCAGAGGTATTGGTGTCTTTTAGGATGGCGTTTTTGATGCTGCCCGTTACCTGAGAGACCTTCATGGTCACTTCGCCGTTGTGTTTTGCTGCCGAGTTACGCAATGAAGCGGTTTTAGTGCTAACCAGAGCGTGCAAAATACGGTCGCCCAGCGTTTGTACCGCTGTTTTGAAGTTTTGTAGCTTTGAGCGAGGCTCTGCGCTTTGTTCTGGTGTCGCGCTTTGCAGAGAAAACGAACTGATCGGTGCTGGGTTTGCAGTAGCACCGCTATTTATCTGTTGCAGCATAAAGTTGCGAATGGCATCTGGCGTCATTTGCGTGCTTGCACTCAAACCACCAAGTTGACCTTGGTTTTGTGGTTGGCTGACTGGCGCAGTGATGATTGGTCGACTGATAGGAGAGATATTAGTAATACCTTGCATAACTACCTGCTTTCTTTGTTTGTTTTTGTATGCAGCAAGGTTAACCAAAGCAATGAAGGTGGGCTGTTAGCCATGGTCGTTGTTTTGTTGATTTGAGCGAATCCTTCTCTCACATAGAGAAAAGACTCTTAGAAAGATTAATAGTAACTATTCATATAGAACCATACGATATAAATCACTAATTAATCTTTAAAATCTTATTTGCCATTTTTATTTGACCAGGAAGATAAATCATCTGTAACAAATTAGGCATTGAAAATATGACTACAGCTTTTAATAAATTTAAAATAATATCGTAATCACCAGGAGTAAATTTAAGAGCTGACATTAAAAAAGCTAGAAGGATAAATGCATAACAAAACTTTTGAACAGACTCATCGGGATACCAAGAGTACGTTATTTTCGTTTGATTTTTTTCTTGTTCTAATTTACATCGAAGCTCGCCCCCAATTTCACTCCCCGCAAGAATTGAACTTGAGTTTGTGAGCTCACGTGTATTAAACAATCTGTCTTGATGAGCTTCAAAACTTCGAGAAGTTTTTCTTCGTATTATTAGGATATTTTCCTTCTTCTTAGTCAAGTAAGCACCTTCACTAGGGTTACTCTCATTCAAATAAAAATAATCAGTATTGTTTAACCGAGAAAGAATCTCTTCTATTGGTTCATCGCTATATTTTTCGCTTCTATAAAGTGCGTGATTTATATGCATTACAATATTACAGCCTTGTTTAAAATTGAGATGTAAATTTTAAACAAGGCCGGCTAAAACACCACTTCCAAAATGACCATATTTATAGGCAAATGGTCTTTATTTTAATAAAGCTCCAAACTGCGAGAATTTCACGCCGGCACTCTATCCGAAATCACCTTGCCATCTTTGATGGTGATGATGCGCTTGGTGCGCTCTGCTAGGGTGTTATCGTGCGTCACGATGATCAAGGTTCTGCCTTCAGCGTGGAGTTGATTGAACAAGGCTTCAATCTCTGCGCCAGATTTCGAATCCAATGCACCAGTAGGCTCATCGGCTAGGATGATTTGCGGATCGTTGACCAAGGCTCTTGCAATCGCGACCCTCTGCTTTTGACCGCCAGAAAGCTGATTTGGTTTGTGGTCGAGACGATCCCCTAGCCCGACTTGACCTAGCAATTTAGCGGCACGCTGGCGACGTTCTTTGGCTTTAATGCCAGAGTAAACCAACGGCAGAGCCACGTTATCCAACGCTGTGGCGTATTCCAGCAAGTTAAAGCTTTGGAAGACAAAACCTATCTTTTGGTTACGAATACCGGCTAGCTCGTTCGGGCTTAAACTTGCGACGTTTTGACCACCCAATTGGTATTGGCCATCGGTTGGTTTATCTAAGCAACCAAGCATGTTCATCAAAGTCGATTTACCCGAACCAGACGGACCAAGAATGGAAAGAAATTCCCCTTGGTTGATGGTTAAGTCAACGCCATCTAGAGCGCGCACTTCGGCCTCTCCGCTTGCGTAGTATTTGCAAATGTTAGTCAGCTCAACCAATGGGGCGTTCGACATTTTCTCTCCAGAATTCTTTTTATTATTCACTTTGTAGCGCCTCCAGCGGGCTCACTTTTGCTGCTCGGTTAGCAGGTAACCAAGCAGATGCGACGCCAATAAACACCAAGGTGGTAATTACAATTGCAACGACTATCCAAGAGAGCTCAGGGACAGGTCTGCCAAGGCGTTCATAAAACATGTTGCCTTCTAAATTGATCGCGCTAATTGCGCTAACAAGCGCGTAAGTCACTCCTAATCCCAATGCGCCACCTAACATCATGGTCATCAGCGATTGCACCAAATAGTGCAGACGAATCGCGGTTGGCGTAGCACCAACGGCCATGCGCACGCCAATATCTCTGGTTGAACGTTTCACGGTTGCGTACATCACATTCGCAATCCCGACGCCCGCCACGGCAAGCGTGACAAAGCCAATGATGCCAAGAAAACTTTGTAGACCAACTAAGAACTGTTGCATGCTTTTCTGTTTAAGGAACATGTCTTCAACTTGGACGACTTGCTCGTCACTCACACTGGCACCATGTTTACGAGCAATCACCTGACGAATGGTCTCTGCGAGTTTTTCACGATCTGCATTAGCTTGCGGCTCTACATTGATGCCACCAATATCACCATTAGTGTGAAAGCGTTGCCACGTGGCTAACGGCACAAAACTGGCGTAGTTAATTTGATCACCCTGTTCGATTTCAGCACTGTTTTTCTTCAACACGCCAATCACAGTGAACTCTTCACTGCCAATCTTGACCTTTTTACCCACAGGATCGGCTTGTAACGTCACAGGAGCAAACCAGCTGAAGTCTTCATTAGGATTAAACAGATCCGCGGCGAGTGAATAACCCAAGACAACCACCTTACGCATCTGCTTTTGGTCGAGCGGATTGAGCCAACGACCGCCATCCATTGGGATCAGATTGGTCATGGACGCAAAATCCGTCGTGACGGCTAATGGCTCTTGCCATGAACCTCTATCGTCCACGGTGATACGCTCATCCCATACTGCGGTTGGCGCAACGCTTTTCACCTCTGGTAGGGCTTTAACGACATCGGTATCGTCGGCTTTTAAGGTTAGAAACTTACCTTGGTGGAACACACCATAATCGACAGTCGCCATGCCTCCGGTTAAGTAAATCAGATTACCGTTGCCATTTTGCGCGGTTCTCAATACGCCCTGACGAATGCCCTCGCCCACGGCCAGCATTGCGGCGATACACAAGGTCGCCCATGCCACAGCAAGAATGGTTAAACCCAAACGCAGCTTTTCTGCTGCCATTTCTTGAAAGATTTGTCTCATCGGTAACAACATGATTACGCCCTCGCACTTAATGCAATTACGGGGGTGAGACGCGATGCTCGCCTTGCCGGAAAGTAAGACGCTAGCAACGCCAAAACCAGCGTGACTAATAGTGACCAAGCGATAGAGTCTGGCGTGATAACCGGAAAACCTAACCACTCCGGTAAGGTAATGGAGCCAAGCAATGCGACCACTAAATAAGCAACCATTAAGCCGAGAGCTGTACCGACCGCCACCAAAATGAGTCCTTCAAGGATGAACTGGTTGAGTATGGATTTTTGCGTTGCACCAATCGCCAAGCGTACGCCGATTTCTCGCGTTCGTTCTGTCACAGAGAGGAACATAATATTCGCGACACCAAGAGCGCCAACGGCCATGGTCATCGCACCGCTTGCCCCAAGGAAGATTTGAATGCCACGAAAAATACCCGTTATCACCGCTGCGCCCTCGCTGAAGTCTGGCAAGTTAATCGCTTCTTTGTCGGTTGGGTCGAAGTGCAATTGCTTGGCATAGAAGTTAACAATGGCTTGTCGGAATGCGTTACCATCCATACCGTCGACTGGCTTGAGTAGCAGCATCCAAGGTTTGGCATCCCACAAATCAAGGTAGGTAGTTTGAGGGATGAAGACTTTACGGCTATCACCAAATGAAATGCCCGCATCTTCGTCTTTCATAATGCCGATCACCAAAAAGGGCACGCCATTAACTTTGGCCATTTGACCGATACTGATTTCACCCATTTTGGCAATTTGGTCGCCCAAAATCGCTACGCGAGTGTGATTGGCAATATCACTAGGCGACAGATTACGCGAACCCGACTCCAACTTGCGTTGAATCAATGAGAAATAGTACGGGTCTATGCCGCTAACAAAACTCGTGAGTTTTTGGCCTTTTTCATTGGTGATGTTTGCATCCCACTTGGCATACACACTGGATGCCGATTTCACAAAGCCAGATTGTTTGATCATATCGACTTTATCCTGCGGGATCTGAATCTGACGTCGTAAAGGTAATCCGTGCCAAGGTTTGCTGGTGCTCGATGGAAACGCGACTTGCACATTATTGACCATAAACGACAACTGCTGAGTTTGATGGCGATAAAAGCCCTCTCCCAGCGCAATCAAAACCACCACAGATATAACGCCCCACGCAATGGCAATGATGGCGAGCATACTTTTCATGCGGTGTGCCATCAGCGTTTGCCATGTTTGCTGCAATAAGGTTTGCTGCAATAAACTGGTCATGAATTAAACGCTCGAGAGATCAGTGCCATGGTGTCGTCATCTAACTTGCCTGCAGTTTGCAACAAGCCGATACGCTGACGCCAATAGTTGTACAAGTTGGTTTGTAGGCTGTTTTTCGCCTCAAACAAGCTGTTGTGTGCACTAATCACTTCTGATACTTCGAGCAAACCCGCATCATAAAGCTTCTCTTTGCTGCGCAGCACTTTCTCACGAGAAGTAACCAATTCGTCCGCCATCAAAACTTGGTTCCAGTTGATGTCGACTTGAGTGAACTGCTGGATCACGCGCTTTTGAATATCGATTTCCACTCGACGTAGATCTTGCTTTGCACTTAGGGTATTAAGTGACGCCTCATCGACTCTGGCTCGTGTTGCGCCGTTCAAATCAATGGGCACACTGAGTGTAATGCCTGCATTGAACTCGCCGTCTTTACGTCGGTCATCATCGTTGTAACCAACATTCCCTTTTAACGTTGGGTAATACCCACCTTGGGCAGAATCTTTTGCAAACTCGCTGGCTTTCACGTTTTGTGCGGCCACTAAAAGCTCTGGACTGCTGTCCTTCGCGAGCTTTAACCATTGCTCTTGAGAGTCCACCAGCAAGGGCGGTTGAACAAGGGAATCAGTACGAATTTGATCGACGTTTTGCGGGATTTGATTGATCAACGCAGCCAGTTCCGCTCGCTTCACTTCTAAGTCAGAACGCGCATTCAAGATACCGGCTCTGTCCGCAACTTGTGTTGCTCGAATCTCTTCGACATCCACCGATTTCACTTTACCCGCGAGATAACGCTTCTCGATGATCTTCAGCAGTTTGTTGCCTTCTTCCAACTTGGATTGCGCCAGTTGCAAATCACCTTGTGCACTCGCGACATCCAAATACGATGAAAGCAATCTTTGTGCTAATTCATTATGTGATTGAGCCAGTTCAAGCTGAGCTTTGATGTAGTTGGCATTCGCTTGGTCTAGATCCGACCACAAGCTGCTGTCCCAAATGGTTTGAGAAAGCGATGCCCCATAACTATTGGTATTGTCGGCAGATTCGCTCCAATTTGCTGATGCTGTCGCACTCAAACCGGGTAAGAGTGAACTACGGCTTGCATCGACACCCACTTCACCAAGTTGAACACCAATTTTGGCTTTCTCGTAATTTGGATCACTTTGCTTTGCCTGTTGCCACGCTTGTTCAATCGAAATTGCATAGCTTGGTAAGCTGAGTGTTGCCGCTAATATCGCAACACCAATTTTAGATAAGTGCAGCTTAGCCATGTGCGGCTCCCATCATCATGCTGTTATCGATGATCTCTTCATCTAGCTCAACACCATCTAACACTTCTACATTGATGCCGTCCGACAAGCCTAGCTTCACTTCCTGTTTGTGGAAGCCTTGCTCTGAACTATCAGGGATCAATACGTTTGGCGTATCGCCATCAAATTGCAGCGCTCGTTCTGGCAAGGTTAATACGTTCTCAGATTTCTTCAGTGTGATTTGTGCCGTTGATGAAAAGCCTGAACGCAGCAATACTTCTTTCGGGATCTTCAGCTCACCCACTTCGACCTCAAATCCGTTATCGAAGCTTTTTGCAGAGGCATTGCCTTCAGGCGAATTTAGGTTTTCTGATTGAATCGCCACTTTGGTTAGCACACCAGAGATTTCCACATCAGGATACGGCGCCACGGTTAGTAGAACTGGCATCCCCGGAGAAAGCTGCGCGGCATCATGCTCGCTCACGCTGCCTTTGAAGATCAAACTGTTCATGTCAGCCAGAGACATCATTTCTGTCGCGGCTTGGCTAGATTCAGTTGATATGATTGGCTCACCGACTTCGACTTTACGGTTTAATACTGTGCCATCAATTGGTGCGTAAATGGTTGAGGTTAAACGAGCGTCACCAATGGAAGCTTCACCGCTGCGAATTAATTCGAGGTTCTGGCGTTTTTGCAGTACGTTCGCTTGAGCCGATTTCACGGTTGAACGCGCACTAACATATTCATCGTAATTCTTTGGAATGATGTCTTGCTTCACCAAGCTTTCTAGGTTGGCGAGCTTTTGTTTGGCTGATTCGAGGTCCGCTTCACTGCGCATTAAGTCTGTTGAAGCATCAGTAAGCGCTTGAGGCGTCGGGTTCGGACGAACCTTAATCAATGGTTGGCCTTGCTTGACCTTTTCACCGACCTGAACGTACATCTCACCCACGATACCATCGATTTGTGACTTAATAGATACTGAGTGTGCAGGGACAATATTGCCGACTGCCACCGCTTGTTTCTCAATGGTTCCCTTTTCCACTGCCAACGTCGGAAACGCCTCTGGTTGAGCCGAAGATTGCAAATAGAAATACGCACCGCCGCCAAGTAATGCAACGCTCACAGCAGCGACAAGCCAAGTTTTTGCCATTATTGATTCCAATTATTGTTTTGTAGTCTTGTGACCATCTGATGAACATAAAGTTCTAAGGATACCGTGGTTTGAAGCCGCTAAAACTGTCATATTTGGTAAGGTTTTGTCAGGGCGCTTTGACAATAGGCAAGATGAATAGCTGAGATTGGAATTTGGCTCACTCACAATCATAAACGTTAACAGGGTCGATGATTAAACCTCAACACAACGACCCGTTGGCAAATGCTCCAGACGATCACCAAGCACTTCTTTCAGTAAATGATACGCCTTCATGCCCGTGCAATGGCCCGTGTAAAACTTCTCAACAGGGTATCTAGATAGCGCTATCCCTAATGCTTTGATGTCATCTTTAGTGCCGCCAATGCTATTAAATACGGGTAAGCCCACAAGATGAAAGCCACCCACTACCGCTTTGATCCTGTCGTTTGGAAACAACTCAACGGCCGTTTGAATCATGTTCAATACTCCGCTGTGCGCACATCCAGTAAAGATAACTAAGCCATCCTCCTCCTTAATCACCAAAAGTAGTTCGTGCTCAAAGGTGTCTTTTTCATAACGGCCGTCTTTCGATTGAGTATAGAGGTACTGATTTCCTTTGGGTTGTGGGTACTTGTCGCTGATCTTCGTAATAACATGAACATTCGGAGCAACTTGTGTCGTTTCAGTGACCAGCACGATACGGTCACTTGTTCTCTCCAATAACGCTTTGTCGATGCCCACATCACTTTTAAAACCAAAAGCTCGAAAGCAGTAGTCCTTGTCTCCACACGATTTTAAATAGACTTTGGCTACATCGTTTTGCTCTAGAAAATGAGATGTGCCGTTGCAATGGTCATGATGCCGATGAGAAATAACCGCGAGATCAACTTCTTGGATATCGATGTTTAGTAAAGGCGCGTTGTCGCAAAACGTTCGCCCACTGCCCATATCAAACAACAGTTTGGTTCCTTCTGTATCGATATGCAGCGATAAACCGCGCTCGACACAGAGATCGGTTCTGTGCTCAAGACGAGAATTATCAACGAGAGTGGTAACGATCATTGTGCCTCCTAATGGCGTTGAACCGCTTTAGTGGATGAGACAATAGCGAGGTTTGATGCTTGTAGAAAAAAGTAATGGTAATTGTGTGATTAGACAGAGGTTTACGGTACACGTTTTCGATCGTGCTTGATTTTTATTCCAATTCTAATCAACCTCATCCATCAAAGGTCCTTACGCAGAACCATTGATGTGGGGTCATCCAGACGAGCAGGTTCAATAACGCCTAAATAACAAAAGCCCAAAACACTTGTTTTGGGCTTTTGTTAATCTTCCAACCACATGTCTAGACAGTCTTGTGGGTTGGGGCTGAGTGCAGGAAATACCGCATACTCTTTCAACACACCTTGTTTCTTAAATCCACATTTTTCGAGCACGCGAATACTGGCTTGATGGTCGATATGAGGCGCTGTATGAATCTGCTCGACTCCGATACTTTTCAGATACTCAATCCCGAGCTTACACGCCTGAGTCGCATACCCTTTACCTTGATAATTTCTAGAGATCCCAAAGTGAATTTCGCTATGACTGTTTTCAGGGATTAAGACTAAGCAACCAATGGGAACTTGAGTTGCGCCTTCTTCAATTACGAGTACCAAGAAATTAGGGTGAGCCAACTCGTACTGAGCTCGCCATCGACCGATCGCTTGTAACGTTTCGTTTGAGCTTTGGTGTACTTGTCGATTGAGATACAAACACGCTTGTTCATCACCAAGGTAGTTTTCAAACAAAGGAGCGGCATCTGTTTCTTCAAGGTACCTAATTGCCACATCTTGCGCTTCAACCCTCATTCACTTCCCTCTCGAACAAGTTTCTTTGGGTGTTAAAGGTTGGCCACTAAAAGTCGAACGCAAATCCGGCTCCATACGCACTTTCGTCGAAGTTGTAATTAGAGATTGTTAGGCCGTAACCTGTTTCTGCTTTCATGTAACCTCTTAGCCCTTGATAAACGGGGAAGTTCCAAGATGCGCGATAGAAACCCTTTTCCCAATCTTTTGTAAACACGTTGGATACCGTGAACTTTAGTTTGTGATCATTTTCAGAAATCCAAGCTGCTTCTAGCTCGCCATACCCAAGAAAGTCAACGATATCCGGGTTGTAATGGTTACTACCAACATCAAGCCACGTCTTAAAACGGACAAAGCCAGCGTCAAAGCGCCACTTGTTATCTAGGTATACGCGATTCCAACTGACTTCATCATTTCCACCTGCACCATTGGATTGATGCTCAAAACCAAGCGAAATGCGCCAAGGGTTTAAGTTCCAACGATAGAAGACGGCAGGATTATATTGGTCATCCCTAAAATAAGCAGAATCATCGTATGCCTCCCAGTTAGAACGCTGGGTGTAAGAGACAAAAAGCCCATCATCACCAAAAACCAGTAACTTGTATTTCATGCTGATTTGGAACTGAACCATGACATCTTTCGCATCATGACCGTTAGGATTAAGCGGAGCGAAGCGTTCTTGATTTACCTTTGATTCCGTATAGAAAGGCAATAAATAGTTGTCTTCGTGAGCAGAGAAACGTCTCTCCTCTGCATAGACCTCTGTTACAAATATCGATGTAAAAGCAGCAAGTACGCATACTTCTTTACGGTTAAGCATCATCGTCCTTTTTATCTGTAAATCCATGAATTCAATATAGAAGATAATTGGCAACTTATCTGTTGAATCAACCTATCTTCTCTTGATAAACATCAGGTTGCCATATCTGCATAAAGTTCTCGACAGGCTCAATAGGCTTAAAGCCGCACTGTTCATAAAGGCCGTGTGCATCGCGCGTCGCAAGAATCATTCTGCGTAGACCTTGAAGATCTGGGTGGGACACAATTTCAGAAACCAACCACTTACTAATACCACTGCCGCGGTAATCAGGGAGCACGAAAACATCGGCGAGATAAGCAAAGGTGGCTTTGTCAGTAATAAGGCGAGCAAACGCGATTTGTTGATTCGAATCAGTAAACACGCCGAAACAAAGAGAGTTTCGTATTGCTTTATCTAACGTTTCTCTCGGCACACCTTTCGCCCAATAGCTTTGCGAGATGAATTGATGGATGCAATCCAGATCCATCTCTTCAAAGGCGGTACTGATGCGATACCCTTGCATGTTGCTCTCCATGACAGTTAATTAACTTTGCTTTTTTAGCTCCAAGAGCAGGTAACGACATACATAGCCAGCACCTGATGTGTAACCAACGAGGTTTTCTAGTGATACGACTTCAAGCCCTGCGTTTTGGCTGAATTCACGGACTTCGCTCTCGGTGTAAGCGGTATGTACAACCGCGCCACTGTAGGTATTTCTTGGCAGGTCTTTTCCATCTGGGTCGTGACATTGGAAACTGATAAAACATCGTCCGTCAGCATTGAGCTTGTTTGCAACGCACTGAAGTAGCGATTGCGGATTGGTAAGAAATTCCGTGAAACCGAGTGCGGTAATGATGTCGAAGGTTTGATTGAAAATCGGAGAGAAAGGTTGGTCGAGATTATGAACGTTGACGCTTTGATAGAGGTTTATCTCGCGCGCTTTATCAACCATTTTGGATGAAATATCCAAGCCGTGAAGAGTAGCTTCAGGGCAATGCGTTTTGATGACCTCCCCGATGCTGCCTGTGGCACAAGCTAAATCAAGAGCAGAGACTTGTTGGAGATTGAGCGTCTTTAACTTTCCATCTATCCAGCGCGGACCAACGTACTGACTGTCTTCGATTAGTTTCTGATAGCGCTCAGATACTTCATCATACATTGTGGCAACGTCCATGATTCCTCCTTGATCTTTGAACGTTGCCAATGTAGCACGCCATACTCACCTACACACTTATGTCATTGTAAAAACGTGAAAAAGGTCGGCGTGCTACACATTAGTTTATGCCATCCAGATCCTTGCCAAAATGCCAATTGGCGTTGTGACTCCTGTGGTGATTGAGCTCACCTCTCCATCTTTTAATACATAGATAGTGGGCGTCACACTGATGCTCCATTCTTGCATAATGCTGCTTTTCGGATCGTTGATGTTGTTGAACTGGTAACCTTTCGCCTGCATGAATTGGTCTACCCGTTCTTGCGGACCTGACGCACCTGACACAGTGACGACTTCATAGTAATCACTCAGCCAACTCACGCTTGGGCTAACAAACTTACATGCCGGACACCAGGTTGCCCAAAAGTAGACCACAACGGGCTCTTCATGACTTTTGGCGATCACGTCCATATATTCACCATCAGCCATGACTACGCTTAGCGGCGGCGCTTGCTCTTTAGGAATGTCTTTGGTGCGATACCAATCCATGGCGACCGAAATCACGGTCACCATAAGCACCATTTGCAACGCTTGACTAAGCCAGTATTTCAGCGATTTGCGCTTTTTTACTGTGTTCACTTAATCGTGCCTCCACTTGCTTGTTCGATTGCTTTCACCACAACATCGTCAGTCAGTATCACAGGCAAAGGAATACCCTCTGGCGCTGCTGGTCCATATACGATGTTAAATGGCACACCAAAGCGACCGTGTGCACGTAGGAAGTCGGTCACTGAGCCGTTCGGATGTGTCCAATCGCCTTTCAGTGTCGCCACGTTCGGACTTTGCAACAGTGAATAAACCGGATCTTGCCAGATCACACCAATCTTGTTGGCTTTACAGGTCACACACCAATCTGCCGTCACATCGACAAATACCACACGACCATTTTTCACGTGCTCAGTGATGGCTTCGTTAGAGAGTTTTTCCCAAGCCAAATCTTCTGGCAATGGCGTAGCCCAATGATTTGCAGTCACACTGCCTAACACCAAACCACCAGCGATCAGAATCAAAGAGGCGCTTCCTGAGATAGCTAAGGCTTTGTTGCCATAAATATGCTTCACACGTGCCATGATCGCGATAAACGCTACCAAGCCAATCAAGATAACCCAGAAGATTGGTAAGTGGTTTGCCATCAATGACAACAACCAAACGCTAGTTGCCAGCATCATGATGCCGAAGACGATTTTTACGACATTCATCCACTGACCCGGTTTTGGCAGTTTTAAGGCAATACCTGGGAAGATCGCCACTAAAATCCATGGCAGCGCCATACCAATCGCAAGTGCGGTAAAGACTGCGAATAACGTGATGACATCAGCACCCAATGCGAAAGCCACCGCTGTGCCAAGGAAAGGTGCAGAGCAAGGCGTTGCTAGTAGTGTCGCAAACATGCCTTGAACGTAATGCCCCACTAACGAGTTATCGCCTTTTGACGCCAACCAAGTATTGGTACCTGAAGAAAGACGAATCTCAAACAAGCCCAACATATTGGCACCGAACAGTGCAGTAACTAAAACCATCACACCAAGGAACCAAGGGCTTTGGAATTGAACGCCCCAGCCGATAGCGCTGCCTGTAAGCTTAAGCACCAAGATAAAGCCAGCTAAGATCCAGAACGAAGTCAAAATACCTAATGAAGACGCGATGAATTGCGTGCGAATTTGGCGGCGTTCTACCCCCTGCGCGGCAACAATACTACTTAGCTTCATGCCCAGAACCGGTAACACACAAGGCATGATGTTGAGAATCAAGCCACCGAGCAACGCAAATAGGAAGATGCTCACCAGTGATGTACTTGGCAACGTCTCTGTGATCAATCCTGTTTTAACAGGTGCTACTTCTTCTGCTAGCAAGTTGCTATCTTTAATTGAAACGAAAACCGATTGGTTATCCAGTTCCACATCACCCAGCCACGTGTTTACTTTGTAGTTTGCTGTCAGGGTATTGCCTTCTTGGTGCAGCCCAAGCAGTTTGAAACTGTAATCGCTGGTGTTTTCATCGACACCATCAACCAGCACCTCTGGTTTTTGCCAACCTTGTGAATTGGTCAGTTTGATTTGTAGTTTAGATTGGTTGGCATCCCAGTTTGCTTCTGTCACATCAATAAATGGCGAAGCTTGAGGTACACTGCTCACCGCTTGCGCATAGCTGAACATCACACCTTCATCGACTTGTAAGTCAGAAGGCATGAAGGACAATTGAATATGGTAATCCGTCAGGACACAAATCGTTGTGCACGAAGAAAGCGTCAATGTCGCATCAATCGTCACAGGTTTAGTCATATCTTCAACGTGCAAGGTCATCGGGAAAAGCGTGTCGCCTTTGTAACCCAGCGTTTCAATACCAAGCAGTTCATATTTCTGCGGATATGGCCACTGCCAATCCACCTTAGTTAGGTTTTGTGATTTTTCCCAATCAATGGATGGCGCAACACCGCCCTCGCCCGGCGAACGCCAGTAGGTTTTCCAGTCGCCGCTCAATTTGACATCGAGATATCCCGTCAGCGTTTTTGCTTTAGGATCGTGTTGGCCAGTAAGGACAAAGCGCGTTTGCACAGGTGGATGCTGCGGGTTGGTCAGCCATCCCGTGTCTGTCGTTTGTGCTTGGGCAATTAGCGAGAATAAGCTCAGTGCCAGCGTCATGATAAGCATCAACGCGGCTTGAGTCGTTTTTTTCATGTGGTTCATAGTTATTCCTAGTTAAAAACAAGTGTAGAGAAAAACTGACGATATGAAACTCGTCAGAAATCACTTGTCATTCGCGGAATACACACAGGGTGAGATGGACTCGATACTTTTGGACTATCGGTTCGGTCCATTGTCTTTTGCTGGCGAACGCACAACAGCGCCACACGACAAGCGCGAAAATGCCAACAAATAATACAACGACCAAGGTTTCCAGTTGTTGCTGAGCAAATTGAATCAGCTTTTCAGACAATTCACATTTACTCGTGTCATGCCCTTTTTCTGCTTTTACGATTTTAACTTCATCGCCAATGAGCACAGAGGTAGAGCTAGAGTCATATTGCATAGCACAACTGAACATCAAGCCAGAATTTTTCATCAAGCACACAACAATCACCCAGCCGATTAGTGCTAGGAACCATTTTCCCTGTTGTCGGGACGCGGCAGATTGTAGAGTGGATGAGTGCATTCTAACTTCGATAAATGTGGAAACGCGGGAAATCATACGCAAGTTAATATAAACCTCAAGTAGTATGATTTTTTGAACAGCGCGTTTTCGTAACTAACTGTGATAGTCTTATGACTACCGTTTCTGTAAATAATTCAACATGCTCAATAAAGTTAATCTTGCTGATATTCGCTCCTTCGTTTTGATCGCTCAACTGGGTAACTTCACCAAAGCGGCAGAAGCGCTTTCCGTCTCTCGGTCTCATGTGTCTCGCCAAATCAGTGGACTTGAAGCACAAATGGGTGTGACCTTACTTACTCGCACCACGAGAACATTACGCCTCACTCACGCTGGCGAGCATTTCTATCAAGAGTGCGAAAAAGCGCTGCACGACATCGACCAAGCGTTAATCGCTGCTGTTGACGATACTCAAGAAGTGCGCGGCTTGATTAGAGTGAACTGTGTGGGTGGCTACATCGGTGAAGACATCATTGCTAAATACGTCAATGAGTTCATGTTGGAATATCCGAACATCACCGTAGATTTGGATTTCTCTTCACCACGTATTGATTTGATTGAAGACCAATTCGATGTCGCGATTCGCATGGGCGAGTTGGAAGACGCAGGATTCGTCGCACGCAAATTGATGATGATCGATATGGTTACGCTTGCAAGTCCGAACTATCTCAAAACGTACGGCGAACCTGTCACGCCAAAAGAACTGGCGAAACATCGTACTCTGACAGGCTCAGTCACTCGCTGGAGTTACCGTAACGTGGCTAACCCACAAGAGCACAGCGATGTCATCGTGAAAGGTAATCTACGCTGTAAAAACGGACGTGCACTGGTAATGGGCGCGCTATTCGATAACGGCATCATCCGTGTCCCTCTCAGTTATTGTGATGACGAGGTCGAACAAGGCAAACTGGTTAAAGTAATGCCGGAATGGGAAATTCCGTCGGTGCCGCTATCAGCGATTTACCACCGTGATCGCTACCAACCTAAGCGCCTGCGCACCTTCATCGATTTCGTCAAAACCAAATTTGCACAAGACTTTGATGTTTAAGTTTGGCGCATAAAAAAGTGCGTAAGAACCGAAGCTCTTACGCACATTTTTCGAGCTTAATGAAGGCTAAGATAACTTTTCTAAATAGCTCTTTATATCGACATCATCGATAAGCTCATCCGGTAAATAGCGCTTGGCGTAACTTAGGTAAGTGCCACTGGTTAACAGCAGCTTAAATACGTCTTTATCAATGTGACCACCGAGTGCCATTTTCGACATAATGCTGATTGCCTCACTCAATGATTTGGCCTTCTTGTAAGGTCGGTCGGCCGCGGTTAACGCTTCAAAGATGTCAGCAACCGCAAGAATACGCTCCGGAATCGACAGGTCTTCGCCCATCAATCCACGCGGATAACCAAACCCTTCCATCGCCTCGTGGTGAGTCGTAGCATAACGAGGTACACGTTCTAACTCTGGCGGGAATGGGATGCTCTCTAGCATCTTAATGCCGCTGATCATGTGCTCATTAATCTTAAAGCGCTCTTCTGCTGATAACGTACCGCGCTGCACCGCCAAGTTATAAAGTTCACCATGGTTGTAAAGCTTCTCTGGCACCGTCATATTAATGCCAAACTCAGGGTCAAGATCAAACGGCTGCTCACGCTCAATCACATGCTCAGGACGGTCAGAAAGCAGCTTCTCCGTTGCTGGCGTTGGTTGTGGTTGATAACGCGTTTCTTCTAATGGCGATAAACCAAGTCCACAATCGAAGTAACGCGTCCACTCTTTCTCAGCCAACTTGTGTAAACGTTCGATGCCTTGATCCGACATAAACTCCGCCCCCACGTTCGCACTGGCGACAAATTCGAACTCTTCTTTCAGCGCAGCAAATTCTTGTTCAAGTGCTTGATCAGGTTGTTCATCGACGCCCATAGCTTTTAGTTTTTTGAGTAGATATTGAATCTGCGCATCTCGCCACAGCACCTCAAAGCGCATGCGAACTTCGTGAATTCGATTGTAGTTAGTTTCTAGCTTACTGCCTTTATCGACCACGTATTCCGGCGTGGCGATCTTACCGCAATCATGAAGCCAAGCGGCAATACGGAATTCACGGCGCTCCTCGTCATTGGCAAACTCAAAAGCTCCAAACACGCCTTGGTCAGATTTCTCTGCTTCTTCCGCAAGCATCAACGCAATCTCCGGCACACGGTTACAGTGACCTGCCGTATAATGTGATTTTTCATCGATGGCGCGTGCGATAAGTTGAATCACGGAATCAAAAAACTCATTTTGCCTTTGTTCAAACTGCTTAAGCGAGTTGCTGCCTCGCATCAACGAAAGACTAAGTTGATGAATTTCTTCAATGCGAGAATGAACACGCTGCACTTTGTCGTATTCGCGATCACGTACAAACCTGACTTGCTTTCTCAATGCATTGATGGGGTCTGAGATCGGTTTTGCCATTTCCCACGCGACTGGAATGAGTAATGCAAGAACAAACAACGATGCGCCCACAGCATATAGCGTCACTTCATTTACGCCTGACATGACGTAAGACTGTGGAATCACGACAGCAAAGTAACGCTCTTCCTTATGAGTGAGTTTGGAGACAAAAACATACTTGTCTTTCCCATTGAGCGTCACTAGTTGAACGGAATTGATGAACTTAGGATCTTTGGCAAATTTGACCAGCTCTTCGTATGGCGTAAAGGTATAGGTCGACACTGCTGCCTTACCCTCAAACCATTTTTCACGCAGCTCTTTTCTTTGCTCTGGCGTAATCGCGTCAATAGCGCGGTTAATGATCTCAACTAAAGGTCTTTGTTCCTCATTCGCCAAGTAGTAAAACGCGTTGGAGAGGTTTGAATCCTTAACCAAAGTGATGGCTAAGTTCTGACGAAATGTTTCGCGTATTTTGTTGGCCAATATTTGACGGATGTCGAGCACAGCGACGATGTCACCATTCAATACCCCGTCGATCGCATCGTGCAAAGAAGCGTAATTGACGATGGTCATTTGCGGGTAAGCTTCTAACAAGTCGTCTTGAATGCTCCACCCTTTCAGCAAGCCAATTCTTTCGTTCTTCACTTGCTCTAAGGTATTGATGTGCTTGTTCTCTTCTGTGGTGAGCAACGCAAACTTTGCGTGATAAAGAGGTTCACCGACGACACCGATGCTCGAAAGGTCATCTTGGTCGGCAATCGATTGAAGAATGTCGATATTGCCATTTTTAAAATCGTTGACGAGCTCATTCCAACTTCGACCGTTCACAAACTTAAACTTTAAGCCGGTCATTTCAGAAATCATCTTGAACAAATCAATCGAGAAGCCATTTGGGCGACCGCCAACGGTGTAATCAACCGGAGCCCAGTTATTTTGGTTCGACACTTTCAAATCTGGCGTTTGGGCGACCAGTGCTCGTTGCTCGTCAGTTAAGTTCACCGGAGAGACCAAAGGTAAGCGATCTTCGATGTCGACCATCTTGTTAGTTGCAATCAATCGGCCATTGGCTTGATAGATAAACGCCTCCGCTTCTGGCGCTTTCTTGTTTTCGACAAAACGGTTGGTGAGTTGCGCCTCTAACGAGGAGAGAAGAATGTCCACACCCACCACAGTATCGGATTCTGGCACCTTAATGGAAAAGGTTTCCCCAGATACTTTTAGAGTGTTGAACAAATATGGAGAAGTATTGTAAATGTCATCATGGTCAGCATTTTCAAACCAGCTGCGTTGAGTCGGGATGAAGTTACTAAACTCATCTAAAACATGGCGTGATACAAAGTTTTCATCATAGTAAATACTTACCTTACGACGATCTCGCTTCACTCCGCTATGCGCGATCAACAACCACTTGTCCCCTAGTTGAGCATCTACTCGTGAGCGAATTTCCTCTGAGGAAAGGTTGATCAACTGGAAGAAGTCGTTGTTCGCTTTGGCAACAAAAATACTATGAATGCCGGGCTCTCTTACCAACAATTTAGACAAAGGGATAATGATGCTCTCTTCGGGCGTATCTACCCCGATGAGCGACACTAACTGCGCGCCGCTTCGTGCCACGTTCTCAGCTAAATTTTGTAGATTAGATAAATGACTCGATACACCTGTCGCTATGGTTTGATATCGGGTGAGGGTGTGTTGCAGCTCAGTTTTCCTTGCAAAATGGTATTGCAAAGTAATCGCCACACCTGCTGTCACTAGGGTACAGAAGACAAACATCAACCCTAGCACTGTCCTTAACGAAATCCGTTTACGTTTCTTCATCGTTTCAGCTTGGAGTAATCCAAGCGCCTTAATCCTTTAACCAACTGAAATTATTGTCTAAAAATTGAATTTAAGCCAATCACGAAATTTGATCGAAGCAAACAAAAACGCCTCCATCGGGAGGCGCTTTATCTTGGTGACTAAATTGAGTTGGGGTACTTAAGTGAAAACGTAACAATTATGCTTGTGCTGGAACGCTTTCAACTTGAGTTTGTTGCTCAGCTTCTTCTTTGTTGAAGCCTTCGTGTAGATGGTAGTAACGTTGGTAAATCACGCCACTGATGGTCATCATGATGGCAGGTAGACCAATCATCATAAATTCTAAGCCCATAATGGTGCTTGCTGATTGCTCTACGTTTGGTACGTAACCCACAACAGACAGACCAACACCCACAATGAAGCCACCTGCTGCGCCTGCGAACTTCACAAGCATGGTTTGTACTGAGAAGATAACGCTCTCGCTACGACGACCTGTTTTGTGCTCACCGTAGTCCACAACGTCAGCCAGCATTACAGTTTGCAGCGCGTTCGCAATACCCACGCCAAACTTAATTGCTGCACCCGCCATACCAATCATTAGCGCGTTAGCTGGAGCAATAAAGCCCATCAACAGTAGAAGTACACAAGACAGAATTGGGAAGCCACACGCGATAGGCCATAGAAGCTTACGTGGAAGGAATGCCGCAAGACGTGGGAATAAGAACACCCCCGCGACTTCTGCCGCGCCTGCGACCGCCATGTAAACTGGGAATAGCTCTGCGTTACCCAGTGCGTAAGAGAAGTAGTAAATCGCAAAGCCACCAACCAATAGGTTCGCAATTTGGAAAGACAGAACCGTGCCGATTAGCGCTTTAAGCTGGTCGTTTTTACCGATGATAGTCAAAACGTCTTTGAAGCTGAATTTCTCTGCTGGTTTTGCGTTAGCTGGTGCCGCTTTCTCTTTTACGTTACGAGCAATCAAGAATGCGCTCATCACAAACAGAACCGCAATCAGCATCGCAACATTGAAGAAACCGTCGCCTTGGTTGCCGTTACCTAACTCACCCACAATGTGCAGACCGTAAGTACCAGTAATGAACCATGCAAGGCTCGCGAACAAACGTGGCCATACCACAAGCTTTTCACGTTCTTGGCGAGAGCTTGATAGCGCTGGAATCATTGACCAGTATGGGATATCCATAATGGTGTACGTTAGGCCCCAAAGGATGTATGCCGCCGCTGCGTAGATGTAAAGCGTAGTGCCTTCAAACATGTGAGTACTGAAAAGGCCGACCAGCACTACTGCGTTTAAAAGCGTACCAATCACAATCCAAGGACGGAATTTACCGAATTTTGAGCGCGTGTTGTCAACAATCACTCCCATCATTGGGTCAGTGATGGCATCGATAACACGAGCGGCTAAGAAGATAGTACCAACGAAAGCAGCAGACAAGCCGGCTACGTCAGTGAAGTAGAACATTAAGAAGATGTAGATAGGTGCACAGGCAAAGTCTTTACCGAGTGCGCCAAGGCCGTAGGACAGCTTGGTTTGTAGCGTAATTTTATCAGACATAATAGTTCCTTAGTGTCGTACTGCTATTCATTCCCCTAACTAGAATTCATAACGTCGACGTCTTTTATTTATATTTCGATGCTAATGCTACTCACACACTGAATGCCTTACTGTGATCAAAAACCGCTTTATGGAAACGTTTACAGACAAGTTTTCAAAATGAGACATCGAACAATATTTAGACCTATTAACGTGAGGAGATCGTGTTATTTACGTCATTTTATCAACACTTTACGCTCATTAAGCATGAGAACGATTTCAAAACGGCCAATTAAAACCAACGCAAAAAGCCGTACAAACCTGATGTCTGTACGGCGATAGAAAACCAATGAGAAACGATGAAATCGTCTAAATAGCTATGATTCTAAATAGGCAAGGTTCTAAATCGGTAAGACTTAGTGAATACGTTCGAACTTCACCAACATGGCACTTTCTGCATCGAGGATTGGCATGGTTAAGCCAACCTCTTCACACCATGCACCAGATAACTCACAACCAGATTCAGTCCAAGGCGGTTGGTAATTCACGATGTCATCGTAGTTAGACGGTTTATCCAATACCGTTACTCGATATGTCGCTTGTGGATCCAAGCCCGGTACACGCAAATGCCCACTTAAAGAGTTCGTTGGCATCGCGAGCTGAGCAATCATCACCACGGCTTCCGATTGATCGTTTGAGACAACCGCATGAATTTGATGTGCTTTATCGTCCGTTGGGATTCGCCAAGTTCTTCCACTGTGTAGCAATGGACGCAGCATTTTGTGCAGCTTGATGTAGCGCTCAAAGCCTTCTTTTTCCGCTTGTTCTTCTTTCACTGGGTCAAGCTCAATCCCCATATGACCGAACAGTGCCGTAAGCCCGCGGAACTCAATACCATGGCGGCGGCGCGTACTATGACAGTGGCTCGCACCAATATGGCTGCCCATCACTTCTGGCGGGAAGAAGTAGCTCATACCGCGTTGAATGGTTTGACGCTCAAGTGCGTCGTTATTGTCTGAAGCCCAGAAACGATGCGTGCGTTTCAGAACCTCAAAATCAATACGACCACCACCAGCTGCACAAGATTCAATCTCGACTTTCGGGTGCTTTTCACGAACTTTATCGACTAACTGATAGTAACGTTGGGTTTGATTGTGCGCCGCAGCCTGACCTAAATGCGCAGGCTGAACGACTTCGCGGTTCATATCCCATTTGATGTAAGCGATATTGTAAGTCGAGAGGAAGTGATCCAATCGCTCAAACAAGAAGTTAAACGCATCATCGTTTTGTAGGTTAATCACGTATTGGTTGCGACCAGTTGGCTGATCGTAACCGTTTACAGCCAGTAACCAATCAGGATGAGTACGGAACAATTCGGAATCTTTGTTGATCATTTCTGGCTCAAACCACAAGCCAAATTCCATGCCCAGCTTGTTTACGTGTTCCACAATCGGGTGCAAGCCATTTGGGTACTTAGCTTCACACAGGAACCAGTCCCCTAGCCCTGCTTTGTCACCGTTGCGCCCTTTGAACCAGCCATCATCAATGATAAAGCGTTCAACACCCATCTCTGCCGACTGAGTTGCCATCGACATGATGTATTCAGGATCGTGGTCGAAGTAGATACCTTCCCACGTGTTGAGGTGGATCGGGCGAGGTTTGTCCGTGAAATCACTCGGCAAAATCGTTTCGCGTACATGAGAGTGGAAGTGATGACTCATACCATTCAAACCACAATTACTGTGGCTCGCGTACAACCAAGGCGTTGTAACGCTCTCACCTTCTTTTAGCGCTACTTCACCAGGCAGGTAAATGACTTCAGCCTGCATGTAACGGCGGCCATCTGCTTTCACGTCTACGCGCAATCTGTGGTTGCCACTCCATGCGAAATGGAAGCCCCACACATCGCCATTCATTTCATCAAAGTGAGTCGTACCAGCAACAAGCGCAGGATAATGCTCATGAGAGGTACGTCCGCGACGGTTTTCTTGTTGGTAGCCGCCTTGCAGCAATGGCTGGCGCACCGTTTGGAACTCATGAACCCAGCGGCCGTAGTAAGTCATCAACTCATTCGCACGAGCTGGTAAAGGCAACGTATTGGCAAGACGGTTCACATGATAAACGCCTGCTTTTTTGTTGGTGAGCGTATGACGCGTTTTCACCACATCGTTGCTATCAAGCTTAAGCTCGGTTTGTAAACGAAGACCTGCGATCGCATCTTCGCTCTCAATCACAATACTGTCTTGCTGTTGTTCAATATGGGAGATGACAAACACTGGAGCCCAATCTTGACCATCGCGATGCCCTTCCACACCAGGGCTGCTGAAAACGCCACGACCAAGCTCTGGATGTAGAGTCATGGATACGTCGCTGTCCAAACGACCGTATGGCACGGGACGATGTAAAGCCATGCGGAAACCACTAAGGTCACCACTTACTTTTTGTCCCCAATGCAGAATCTCTGCATATTCGCCCAACTCTACAATCAATTGAGTTTGCTGACCGGTTAGCTCAATCAGTGTTTTGTCCGTCATCTTGTCTTACCTTGAAACTGGAAATTACGCTGCATCATAATGAAAAAAACAAAAGAATCTGTGAGCCACACCAAAATCATGGAAACGTTTACAGTTAATTTTTCAAACTTGTGCCATCGCCCGCTACACCTTATTCCTTCTTATATTACGCAGCGATCAGTTCAAAAAACCTCAGATTTTTTAGTTACTGAGTTCTTTAAAGCACTACACGTAGATTCGAATATAAAACTGATTTACAAAGAATTTTTCACGAATTAATTCATTGCGTTACAACAACAAAATTATAAATAAGGTTACAGACCGCTCAGTTGAACTCATCACCTCTTGAAGTGGTTAACCGACAACCGTATTCTTGATGCTTCGAGATTCTTTATGAAGTGTCTCTCTTGGGTCCTAACTCAAAATCCCAGTTTGACGATACCGCAAATGCTCGTGTGCAGTGCGCCCGCGAACCACTTGTTGTATATGCTTCCTTGTCTCACATGCCCAGTTGATTTCAATTGGGCTCTCTTTCCTCTTCTTCCTAACAACTCCCTCTCCTTAGATAAAAGCCAATTTAAATCAACATCTTAAAAAGGATAAACTTCCATATTCCAACTCAAACACAGACCAACCAAAGTAAACGATTCCAACTTACGCGGTTAGAAATCAATCTAAAAATCGCGCTTAAAACCTCAATTTAAGAGATCGCAATCACACAAAATAGTAATAAACCCCTCATTACGACAAAAATGCCAACCTCATCATGAAAACGTTTCCAGAGTTTATTTACACTGCGCAGCGAGTTAGGACTCAAACCAATAAAAAATAAATCCATAAAAATAGAATGGAGACACTTCATGAAACAAAAGACGCTTGTAAGAGCGCTTGGGTTAACCCTCGCCCTAGCACCGCTTGCTGGTATGGCTGCAGTGGAGAACATCACTTACTTTGGCTACGCCAAGTGGGGCAACATTTACACCGATAACGATGAACACAATGGTGGCAAAGGCGAACGCAACGATGTGATTCGTGCAGGTCAAGGTTACGGTAACTACCGTTTGGGTAACGAACTGAACTGGTGGGAAGCGGGCCTCAAAGCCGACGTTTGGCAACAAGGCGACGCGTACTTTGATACCACACTTTACCTTGGTAGCGGCGAAAGCTGGGGAGACGTTAGCTTGATCCAAATGTGGTCAGCAGGTCATGGGCTGTTTGAAGGCCAAGCGGATGCCACCGTTTGGGCGGGCGAACGTTTTTACCGCCGTCATGAAGTGCACATGATCGACATTAAATACTGGGACACATCAAGCACAGGTATCGGTATTGAAAACTGGGATCTTGGTTTTGCTAAAGGTCACATCGCATGGATGGCGCCAAACTCTAGCGCAGATGGCCGCAGCTTACACAACATCGACGCACGTTTAAGCGGCATTGAACTGAGCGACAGTGCAGATCTTACGGTCGGTTTGAACTATGTGTTCACGCAAAACTCTAGTTATGACGAAAGTGACATCACCACTTCTGGCGCTATGCTTTCTGCACTTTACCGTCAAGCTTGGAACTATGGTTCAAACACATTCGCTTTCCAATACGGAACAGATGCCCTTGCGGGCGGTTTGATGAGTGCTGAAGGTGGCTCAAACCGTAAATACAACACTGGTGTTGAGCACGATGGTTACAGCTGGCGTATTTTCAACTCTGGCGATCTTAACGTGAATGAAGATTTCCAAGTGATGTACTCCATCGCTTACCAAGACAAAAACCTGGATAACAACGAAGGTGAGAAATGGTTCAGCGTAGGCGCTCGTCCTCAGTACAGCTGGACAGAATACATGGCAACCGCACTTGAAGTTGGCTACGAATCAGTAGAAGCACAAAACGGCGCTGGCACCAACGACATGTACAAAGTAACGGTGGCGCAAATGTTCCAAGCAGGCAAAGGCGTTTGGGCTCGTCCATCACTGCGCTTATTCGCGACCTACTCAGAGAAAACCGATGAGTGGAACCGTGGCGGCGAAGTCTATGGCCATGCTCGCAGCGCTGGTGGACAAAACGTCGACGAAATCACCTTCGGCTTTAACGTCGAAACATGGTGGTAATCCAACCCCGCTACTATTTATGAACCCAACGGGGTGAGTAATACGCTCACCCCACAAAGGACAACGCAGATGAAACTAAAACCGCTAGCAACTCTATTCATGGCTCTGTCTCTTGGCGCGTGCAGTGGATTACCAGAGCAAACCTTCAATACCGATTTGAGCCAACCACAATGTTGCTCAACGTTAGATGCTTTGCCTCTGACTGCCCTATCGATTCCTTTCCACCAGCAGGTGGTTATGGATGCAAATCTGCCAAGTGTTAGCAGTGCGGTTTTACTTTCTTCAGATTCTGCTTCATCCAAACTGCTCCCTGTGATGAGCTATCAAATCACTTCTGACGCACCATTCTCGCTGCTTGTTCGCTCTTATGTTGATAACAATGCGCTATTTGCTGCGAACGTTCTTATTTATGACGCGAAGTGGCAGCTTCTATCCGATTACTCGGCGAAAGACTTTAACTACCACACAACGGGCATGCGCGGCTTAGAGCGTGTTGAACAAGTGATCACGGTGAACCCACAACTTAAAGGCGCAAAATACGTGGTCATCGCTTCAGATTCGACACTGCTTGGCACCGAATTGACTCGTAAGCATCCAGAAGAAGTCTACGCAGAAACGCAAAACGTCATTGGCAGTAAACAGCTTCCGCTCACAGCGCAGTTCCAACCTTTTGGCGTTATTGATGTCACGGCGAGCGCCTCCGACAACAACGCAGTGTTAACGCTTTTGGCGGAATTGGGCACACAAACCAACGACACCGCAAAAGCAGAGTTAACTGCTGCCGCATCTCCTGAAGCACAAGATGAATGGACGTTGTACCAATCTCAAATCGATGCAGCGCTCAAAGACAACGACGTAAAACAAGCTGCGGCGATTGCCAACCAAGCAGCTGAGCAAGGCTTTACCCAAGCAAAAGATTATCTCGTGAAGCAATTAGCGAAATAACGCTTCAAGAACAAAGACACTCTCGCTGCGGACTCAAATTCCGTAGCGAAACAAGATTAGAAACAAAAAGTTAAGTAGGAAAACCATGAAGGCATTTTCAGAAATTCTCCAAAGACGCGACTGGGAAAACCCGCAATCAGTGAACATTCACTGTCTTAAGGCTCACAGCCCTCTTTCCAGTTTCCGCGATATTGACCATGCCCGCGACGGTATTCAAGCCCAGCGTCAATCGCTGAACGGACAATGGAAATTCAAACTGTTTGATGCGCCAGAGCAAGTTGACGGCGAGTTCATCGAGTCACAATTCAATGACAAAGACTGGGATGAGATTACTGTCCCTTCAAACTGGCAAATGCAAGGTTACGACAAACCTATTTACGCCAACGTGAAATACCCATTCGAAGTAAACCCACCGTTTGTACCAACTGATAATCCAACGGGTTGCTACCGCACTACCGTGTCACTTTCAGCAGAAGATTTAGCCAATACGCAGCGCATTATCTTTGATGGCGTGAACTCAGCTTTCCACCTTTGGTGTAACGGCACTTGGGTTGGCTACAGTCAAGATAGCCGCCTGCCTTCTGAATTCGACCTAACGCCTTACCTTGTTGCGGGTAACAACAGCTTAGCCGTCATGGTGATTCGTTGGAGTGATGGCAGTTACCTAGAAGACCAAGATATGTGGTGGCTAAGTGGTATCTTCCGCGACGTGACTTTGTTGTCTAAACCACAACAATGTATTGAAGATGTGTTCATCACACCGGATTTAGACGCGTGTTACCGCGATGGTTCACTGTCGGTTGTGACTTCAATTTCTGCGCCGGACACCTACCAAGTTCAAGTGCAGCTGTTTGATGGCGAACAAGCCGTAACAGAGCCACGTATCGACCGTCCTCACAACCGTCGCATTGACGAACGTGGTACGTGGGATGACGTGGTATTCCAAACATTGCACGTACGCGAGCCAAAGAAATGGACGGCGGAAACACCGAATCTTTACCGCTTAGTCGTTTCACTGTTGGATGAAAACGGCGCGCACTTAGAAAGCGAAGCGTACCCAGTGGGCTTCCGTAAAGTCGAAATCACCGATGGCCAATTGAAGCTAAACGGTAAGCCTTTGCTGATCCGCGGCGTGAACCGTCACGAACATCACCCAGAGCTTGGTCATGTGATGACGGAAGAAGACATGATCCGTGACATCTGTTTGATGAAGCAATACAACTTCAACGCGGTACGTACAGCACATTACCCTAACCACCCTCGTTGGTACGAACTGTGTGACCAATACGGTTTGTACGTGTGCGATGAAGCGAACATCGAAACGCATGGCATGCAGCCAATGAACCGCCTATCGAGCGATCCACAATGGGCGCACGCTTACATGAGCCGCTACACCCAAATGGTGATGCGCGATAAAAACCACCCTTCGATCATCATCTGGTCTTTAGGTAACGAATCCGGTCACGGCAGCAACCACAATGCCATGTACGCTTGGTCTAAAAACTACGACCCTTCTCGCCCAGTGCAGTACGAAGGCGGCGGTTCAAACACCACGGCAACCGACATCATTGCGCCAATGTACGCGCGTGTGAATACGGTTATCGAAGATGAAGCCGTGCCTAAATGGGCAATCAAGAAATGGGTGTCGTTACCTAACGAAACTCGTCCTTTGATCTTGTGTGAATACGCACACGCGATGGGCAACAGTCTGGGTAGCTTTAATGACTACTGGGATGCGTTCCGCGATTACCCTCGCCTACAAGGCGGCTTTATTTGGGATTGGGTAGATCAAGGCTTGAGCCAATGGGATGAAAACGGCCAACACTTCTGGGCTTACGGCGGCGACTTTGGCGATGAAATCAATGACCGTCAGTTCTGCATCAACGGTTTGATCTTCCCAGATCGCACGGTTCATCCAACGTTGGAAGAAGCAAAATACTGCCAACGTATGATCACCATATCACTACAAGAACAAACCAAAGAAGCTTGCACGCTTTTGGTGACTAACGAGAACTTGTTCCGAGCGACCGACAACGAGCAATTGAACTGGTCTCTGTTGGAAGATGGCAAAGTTATCCAAACGGGTTCGCTCACGCTTAATGTTGAAGCCGACAGCCAAGCAAGTATTGAGATTGCCCTTAACTTCACGCCAAAAGCGGAAGCGCAATATCACTTAAATACCGACATTACTCTGATTGCTGCAACGCCTTGGGCAGACGCAGAACACCTAGTCGCTTCTGAGCAAATATCACTACGCAATACAACAGGCCTTGCTCTACCGCCATTGGAAACGCAACCAGCACCAATGCTAACGCAGCAAGACAACGCCATTTTGGTGTCTAGCGTAGATGAAAAATATCAATGGCGTTGGGATAGTCAAACTGGCTTGATGACCGATTGGCATGTCGATGGCGAAGCACAAATGCTTGCGGCACCACAAGATAACTTCTTCCGAGCGCCACTGGATAACGACATCGGCGTGAGCGAAATCGACAATGTCGATCCAAACGCTTGGATGTGTCGTTGGGACATGGCGGGTATTGGCCAGTGGGAGCGCCAATGTGTCGCTTGCCACAGTGAAACTCTGGCGCATGCGGTGAAGGTGACTTCGACGTTCGCTTACCACTTTAATGGGGAAGTACAAGCGATCACGACTTGGACGCACACCCTGAGAAATAACGGTGAGATGGCATTGGCTGTCGACGTGAAATTGGCTGATTATTTACCACCAATGCCACGTATCGGTTTGGAATTTGAACTGCCATTGAACGAGCAAAACGCGCCGATCACATGGCAAGGCTTAGGTCCGTTTGAAAACTACCCAGACCGTTTGGCAGCGGCGCGCTTCGGCCAGCACACACAAACACTTGAGCAAATGCACACGCCATACATTTTCCCAACCGACAGCGGTCTGCGCTGTGGTACGCAATGGCTGAAAGTGAATGAGTTAGAAATCTCGGGAGACTTCCAGTTCAGTGTGAGTCAGTACGCTCAGCAGCACTTAGCTGCAGCGAAACACACCAACGATTTGGTCGCAGAAGAGAAGATTTACGTGCGCCTAGACCATAAACACATGGGCGTTGGCGGTGATGACTCTTGGAGCCCAAGTGTGCACAAGGAATTCCAGTTAACGGACAATCAATACGCTTACAAAGTGACGTTTAAGCCTGCTCAGTAATCGATTGATACCCTGAACATAAAACACGTCAGTGTGGCTTAATCCCCAAGTTTCGGCTTGGGGATTTTTTATTTGAGCATAAGTTTTATGCCTGTCTTATTGAGCCAGTTTACCGTAGATGTAAGCCAGCTCTGCCACGGTTTTCGCCGAGAACTTTTTCAACAGACTTGCGCGATGTACTTCCACCGTTCGCATCGCAATACACAGCTCATCAGCAATGCGAATATTGCGCTTGCCAGCGATGATCAAACGCAGAATGTCTTTCTCTCTTGGCGTCAGTGATTCGTACGCCGCTTTCGCCCCCGCAATATCCAAATTCGCCGCAGATTGAACTTGGCCTTTCAAAATCGCTTGTGCCAGCTCATCCCCTTTTACGGGCTTTTGGAAGAAATTCACCGCGCCAGCTTGCAGCGCATCCACCGCCATTGGCACATCGCCATGTCCGGTTAAGTAAATCACTGCCAGTGGACTTTTGGCTTCATTGAGGATTTGATGCACTTGTTGGCCTCGCAAATTAGGCATTCGGCTATCCAGAATTACACAACCCGCTTGATAGATATCCACGTCATCAAGAAATGCCTGCCCATCGGCAAACGTCGTCACAGAGAAGTCATGTTCTTCGAGCATAAACGCCAATGAATCTCGCACCGACTCATCATCGTCGACCACAAATACGGGCAGTTGCTTATCACTCATTCACTTCTCCTGTGTCTCTTTTGGTTTGCTCTTCTTCGTTGCGTTTTGTATTGGCTGTTTTCATGGTTTGGTACGGCAAGGTTAATACCACCAAACAACCGTGTGGCTGAGTAGATTGGATAACGAATTCACTACCGTGCATCTCCATCACATCACGACAGATCGCCAAGCCTAGCCCTAACCCTTCCTGTTTTGTACTCACAAAGGCGGCGGTTGGGTTCTCATGCTCCAAGCCCGTACCGTTATCCAACACTCGAATCGACATACTTCCGGCTTGATAATCCGTGTGAAGCGCAATTTTGCCTTGGTAATTGTTAGGATGATTTTCCGCGTACATTACACAAGCATCTATCGAGTTGTTCATCACGTTCACCAGCACTTGCTGTAAACCTACAGCATCAGCTTCGACCCATTGGGGTTGTCCTTCGCTGCTACGAACCACTTCAATGCCTTGCTTCTGCAAGCGGAAGTTCAGCAGCTCAACCGTATCAGAGATAAGTTGCTCAACATCGCACGCCGCCATGTCGACGCTGCGCTTTTTAATCAAGGTTCGCAGGCGACAAACGATCGCATCGGCGCGTTCTACTTGGGTCTGGATCTTTTCTAATACTGGCACGATATCTTCATGAGGACGCTTCTTAGCTAATCGTAACAAGCCACCTTCGCTGTAGTTTCGGATCGCCGCCAAAGGTTGGTTTATCTCGTGCGCAAGACTGCTGCCTAATTCGCCCACAATAGCCACTCGTTGTGAATGCTCTAACATTTCGCTCTTCTCTTTTAAGCGCAGTAAGGTTTTCTCTAGCGCTTGTTTACTCTTGCTGAAACGATATTCCAGCCAAAAGTGATAAATGTTCAACACAATCACAAACAGAAACAACGCCCACGCCCATTCTTGATGAAAACGCAACCAGCGTAACGCCTCTTTCCACCAAGGTTGCTGCAATGGGTGCAAGTCCATCGCTTGGTAGAGTTTGTCTATCGACAACAAGCTGACTGGTGATGTCCAACCGGATGCTTTGGCTACAATAGCAGCGGGATTATCGGAGGACATCGCAAGTAAGGCTCGACTGATCTTCTTGGCTAATTGAGACGATCCACGCTCCGTTTTCGCAAAAGACCAGTTTGGATACAGGGGCGTCGATACTGCACACTCGGTTTGAGGAAGTTTAAGCGGACTTAAAACCCGAAGTTGTCCCTCTTCCAATAACCCTTCACCTTCCATTTGTTCAACCAAACAAGCTGGAACCAACGCCGCTTCCACATTGTGGTCACGCAGTTGGTAGAGGTTGGCATCAATTGGGAAGCCTAAAAAGCGCACGTCCGAGAAGAAGTCATTCGGATCTAATCCTTTCTCTATCACTTGATAACGCAATGTGAGGTAACCGCCAAAGGCTTTCTCTGACACCGCTGCAATCGGCAAACCGGAAACATCATTGAGAGTGGAATAAGTCGAATCAGAACGCACCACCAACGCCGACCCAATGCCGTAATTGGAGTTTTCTGGCGCTTGGCTGGTCAACGTCGCGATCCAAGACAGCGCGTACTGACGCCCCAAGCGCACTGCTTGTCCGGGGTTAGTGAGAATGAAGTCCATGCTTTGGTTTTCGACTGCTTTGGTCATGCCATCGAGATCTAGCGGATGGAGAACAAACCGGACTTCAGGGATCTGTTGATTGAGCCAATAAATCGTCGGTTGCCAACGCTGCTCCGCATATAAATGGCCGCGTATGGCTAGCACACCCACATCGACTTGCGGTTTAGAGAAAGCGCTGGAGTCTAATGTCTGCGTTGGTGCTGCATGTACAACAGAAACCGTGAAGCAGCCGGATATAAGACTGACAAAAACAATCCATAAGCGAATGAAGTTTAGCGATTTTTTCAGCATGAATTGTTTCTTAATCCTCGGTATTAGGAGCATCAGAATAACAGCAACATAGCGGAATCCACATTTGTTTTAGATCAACTTTGCTCTCGGTATGTGGAAATCCACTATATCGGCAAAGGACTGCAATTCTGACAATGAAAACAAACTCTAATCAATCTTAGCAGGTGAGTTATGGATTCCACCAAACGCCGTTTTCTCAGTGCCGTTACCGCAGGCGCTGCGCTGATTCCGATCGCCGGAATTGGCACAGCCACAGCAGGCACAGTGATCAGAAACAACAATGAACCCGACCGCAAGGGCCAAGTCGGTAAACGCTACGCCATGGTTGTCGATTTGCGTAAATGTGTTGGCTGTCAGGCTTGTACTGTCGGTTGCAGCATCGAGAACCAAGCCCCTATTGGCCAGTTCCGAACCACAGTAAAACAGTATGAAGTCACCCTCGATGATGGCTCAACCGCAACGGAAGAAGTGAAGTCTTTCATGCTGCCACGCTTGTGTAACCACTGTGATAACCCGCCGTGTGTGGCCGTTTGTCCGGTGCAAGCCACCTTCCAACGAGAAGACGGCATCGTGATGGTCGATAACAGTCGCTGCGTGGCGTGTGCTTACTGCGTTCAGGCTTGTCCTTACGATGCGCGCTTCATCAACGAAGAGACCCTCACTGCGGACAAATGTACTTTCTGCGCACATCGCCTTGAAGAAGGTTTGCTGCCAGCTTGCGTGGAAACGTGCGTCGGTGGTGCTCGCGTGATTGGTGACATCAACGATCCGAACAGCGAAGTTCACCGCCTGATGACACAGCACCAAGACGACATCAAGGTGCTAAAACCAAACGAAGGTACCAAACCTCACGTGTTCTACATCGGCATGAATGAACGCTTCACTCAACACATTGAAGGTCAGCCTGCGATTTACGATCCACAAGGAGAAAAAGCATGAACATAACCGAAGTGCTGGTACAGCCTCAGGCCATCGCTTGGCTTTCGTGGGCAGTACAATATTTCTTCTACATCGGCTCAGCTTATGCGGCGGCTATTTTGTTCTTAATCGCGCTGTTGTTTGAATCTCACACCAGCCATCGTCTGCGCGCCGCCTTGGTGCTGACTTTGGCGATTGGCGCGATCGTTGGTCCGCTCGCGTTAACAGGCGATCTCCACCAGCCGGGACGTGCTTGGCATTTCTACGCACACCTAACGCCATGGTCTTGGATGTCATTAGGTTCGTTGTTCTTACCTCTGTTCTCTGGCTTGGCTGTGGCAACGGCATGGTTATATCTGCGTAATGATTTGATCAACCTAGAGAACCAACCGGGTAAGGTATTTCCGCTACTTGCAAAGCTCTCGCTAGGCCGTTGGAAAACCAGCCGTAAACTGATGATGGCAGCATCGATTGTGACGGTCTTATCTGGCCTCACCATCGCGCTTTACACTGGCGCAGAGATTGCGATCGTGAAATCTCGTTCGTTGTGGCATCAACCTGCATCGCCTGTGCTTTGGTTTGTGACTGCGTTTATTGGCGCGGTCGGCTTTACCCTACTTACTTGGCTTTTGATTCCATCGAAGTCGGACCGCCTGACCTTCGGAGATACTCGTTTACTGTGTCAGACGACCGCAATTAGCGGCGCATTATCGCTGTTGTTGATTCCTATCTGGGCTTCTAACAATGCCAGCTCATCCCTTTACGCTTCTCCATTATGGGTACAGCACATCGCCTTACTAACGTCTTTGCTGCTGGGTAGCGTGCTGCTTGCACTGTTTACGCTGCGCGATACCAACCGTCACTTCATTCGAGTGTTATTCATGTCTGGGATGGCACTGACCACAGCGTGGACGGTTCGTTGGATCACCATGATGGAAGTACAAACCATCGCTAAGTTCGATGTTGGCCCATATCCATATGACTTGCCGATTGGCAGTAATGGTCTGCTCGGCATCATCGGCATGTTTGGCCTGTGGATTGCGCTGGCATTACTTGGTTCCGAACTGATTCAACCAAAGCGTGAATCGGCACCTTCAACCCTAACTCAACACTGATCTAAGAGGATTTCATTATGGATAACAAACGCCGTCAGTTTTTGAAATCTGGCCTTGCAGTGGGCGGGCTTGGAGCCTTTGCTGCAGGCTACGCAACCACCACCAAACACATGGTAGAAGGTGCTATTCACGGCACTGCGGGTGAGAAAACCCGTGATATTCACCACGGCAACTCACTGGAGCCAGAATATAAGGTGAACGACAAGGGCAACTTAATCCCGAACCCAAATCAGCGTGTTGCGCCATCAATGTGTTTTGGTTGTTGGAGCCTATGTGGTTTGCGCGTTCGTATCGACAATCGTAACGACGAGATCCTGCGCATTTCGGGCAACCCATACCATCCGTTATCACATCAGCAACACATTCCATTTGAGACGCCTGTAAAAGACGCTTACTTGAGCTTGGCGAGGGAAAACGGTTTAGAAGGCCGCTCCACAGCGTGTGCTCGCGGTAACGGCATGATGGAAATCCGTAATAGCCCTTATCGCATTACCCAACCACTTAAGCGTGTGGGCAAACGTGGTGAAGGCAAATGGGAACCGATCAGCTACGAGCAATTGGTGGACGAAGTCGTCAACGGTGGTGATCTGTTTGGCGAAGGTCATGTTGAAGGTTTGAAAGACATTCGTGACCTCACGACGCCCGTTGATCCGCAAAACCCAGAATACGGCCCGAAAGCCAACCAACTGTTGATGACCAACGCCGGTAACGAAGGCCGTGACGATATCTTCAAGCGTTTTGCTTTTAACAGTTTTGGTACGCGTAACTTTGGCCACCATGGTTCTTACTGTGGCTACGCTTTCCGTGCAGGCAGCGGCGCGTTCATGAACGATTTGGATAAGAACGCCCACTTAAAGCCAGACTTCGATAATGCCGAATACGTTATTTTTATTGGCATGTCACCAGCACAAGCGGGGAACCCGTTCAAACGTCAGGCTCGTCAGCTAGCCAAAGCGCGCACCGAAGGCAAACTGGAATACACCATTATCACGCCGAGCTTGCCAGCAGGTTCATCCAGCCTTGCAGCGGGCGATAATAACCATTGGATGCCAATTAAACCGGGCACCGATTCAGCCTTGGTTCTTGGCATGATTCAGTGGATCATCGCCAACGAACGCTACAACAAAACCTTCCTTGCTCAACCAGGAGCAACGGCGATGCAAAGAGCGGGCACGGCACATTGGTGCAATGCCACTCACCTTGTGATCAGCGATGAATCTCACCCACGTCACGGGCAATTCTTACGTGCATCTGAAATGGGCATGCCATTTGAAGGGGAAGCACTGTCAGAGACAGATCCATACGTGATTGTCGATGCGCAAAGCGGCGAGTTGAGCGTACACAAGCAGGCGGGTGAAGCATCGTTGTTTGTCGACCAAGATGTAGAGCTGACATCAGGTGTCGTTCGCGTTAAGTCATCCTTGCAACGTTTGAAAGAGGAAGCGTTTAAATACGATCTGGACTTCTACAGCGAACAATGTGAGATCCCAGTGGATCAAATCATCGCGCTAGCAAAACGCTTTACCAGTCATGGCACTAAAGCGGTTGTCGATACTCATGGCGGCAACATGCACACCAACGGCTTCTACAACGCCTTCACCATCATGATGCTCAATGCTCTGATTGGTAATATCAACATGAAAGGCGGCGCAATGGCGAAAGCAGGCGGTTATCCGACATCTGCCGCAGGCCCTCGTTACGACTTCACTCAATTTGAAGGCAAAGTGGGACCAAAAGGTGTGTTCCTTTCACGCAGCAAATTCCCTTACCAGAAAACAAGCGAATACAAACGTCGCGTGGAGGCAGGCGAATCGCCTTACCCTACTCGTGCTCCTTGGTATCCGTTTGCAGCGCCTTTACTTACCGAGCATCTCTCGGCGGCGATCGATGGTTATCCATACCGAGTGAAAGCGTGGATCAACCACATGGCGAACCCTATCTATGGCGTGCCGGGTTTAAAAACGCTACTTGAAGACAAGCTAAAAGATCCAAAGCAGCTCGGTTTGATTGTTTCTGTCGATGCCTTCATCAACGAGACAACGGCACTATCGGACTACATCGTGCCAGATACTGTCACTTACGAAAGCTGGGGCATGGCATCACCTTGGCATGATGTTCCAGTAAAAGCAGTGACGGCTCGCTGGCCAATCGTGGAAGCTCGCACAGAAAAAACCGCCGATGGTCGCAGTATTTGTCTCGAGAACTTCCTGATTGATATCGCCAAAAAGATGCAGCTAGGCGGCTTTGGTGACAGCGCCATCAAAGACACGCAAGGTCGTTTACACGGTATTCACTCTGCTGAAGACTTCTATCTTCGCTCAGCAGCCAACCTTGCCTACGTGAAAGGTGGCGTTCCGGAAGTGAGCGCAGAGGACATTGCTTGGTCTGGTCTTGAGCGTCTATTGCCAAGCATGCAAAAAGCACTAACACCAGATGAGATGAAGCGCGTGGCATACATTTTTGCTCGTGGTGGTCGCTTTGAAAACGCTACAGAAGCCTACAAAGGCGAGCAAATGAAGTACAAGTGGACGCGTCCAGTCGCGATTTGGAACGAGCGTGTTGGCAGCGCAAGAAACACCATGACAGGCGAGTTCTACAGTGGCTGTCCGACTTGGCATCCACAAAAGCTCGCAGATGGCACGCCACTTGAGACTCAGTACCCGAAAACCGAGTGGCCATTTAGTCTGACCAACTTTAAATCGAACATTCACAGCGCAGTATCCAACTTATCACCACGCTTAAACTCGATTAAAGGTGTTAACCCTGTCTATATCCATCCAACGGATGCCGCTGCGGTTGGCATTCAAACTGGCGACCATTTCGTGATTGAAACACCGGGAGCCAACACTACCGCACTTGCAATGGTCATGTCTGGTATTCGCCAAGGGACGCTCGGTTTTGAACATGGCTTTGGCCACACAGAGCTAGGTCAGCGTGCGCACTGGATTGGTGATAAACAACAACCAGTGAAAACCAGCGGTCATGATGGCGTCAACATCAACGACGTAGGTTTGATTGACCCTACTCGGGAAGGTAAAGGCGTGATGTTGGATTGGGTGGTTGGTGCAGCGGCACGTCAATCTCTGCCAGCGAAGATTCGCAAAGCGTAGCGGATTCAGCCACCATTCATTTGTTAGGCTTCTTCCCTTTTAGGGTGGAAGCCTTTTTTATTTCTGCAGCAAGCCGCAATGCCTCTCCACAAGATTTATGTGGATTTCCACAATAGCCACAACTAATAACAATACTCACAATAATGCGCTCAAATAATAATCAAATGTGAGTCAGCATGTTTCGTAACTTATCTTTGGCTGCGCTTTGCTTGAGTGCCGCCTCTTTCGCAGCCTATTCTGCACCACTCCCCGAACACGGTGAGATCTGTACCGGATGCCATGGTGTCGACGGTAAAGGCCAAGCAGGTATCGCACCTATGCTTGCCGGACTGAATGCCGGCTATATGGAAAGCCAGCTCGAACTCTTCTCAAGCGATAAACGCCACAATGTCATCATGAAAGGCATGGCCGATGAGCTTAGCGACCCAACACTTCGTGCAGAAGTTATGCAATATTTTGCTCAATTACCGACTTGGGAATTTACCGACCTTGAGCAGCGCGGTGACCAAGCCGATATCAGCAACCCCTATCGTAAACTGGTTTATCAAGGAGACTGGGATAGAAACATTCCCGCTTGTTCAACTTGCCACGGCGCAAGTGGTATAGGTGTAGACAAATTCCCGCGCCTTGCGAGCCAACAAGCCGATTACTTACAAAACCAACTTCATGCTTGGAAGAACGGCACACGCAGCGGTGATCCGCTCAATATGATGGGCAGCATTGCGAAAAAGCTCACCGATAAAGAAATCGAAAACTTGTCTTACTACTTCGCTTCTTTGCGTTATGAGGAGTCGAAATGAAACTGATTTACTCCCTACTGCTTGCAAGCATCTCTACCCTTGTACACGCCAGTGATGCAGCAAACCATGAACTGCCAGATCGCCAAACCGAATTACCAGCGGTACAAAAGCACGCTGATACGCAATACCTTAAACCTCGCGATTTGAGCACCATCGAAAACGACGAGTTTGGTCAGAAAGTGAAATACGGCTACTCACTGTTTGTGAACTCGCAGCAAATGCGTGGACGTTATGTGGGTAACGAGCAAAACTGTGTGAATTGCCATATGGAAGCCGGACGTAAAGCTAACGCAGCACCACTTTGGGCGGCTTATATGGCCTACCCTGCTTATCGCAAAAAGAACGACAAAGTAAACAGTTACGCCGACCGCATTCAAGGCTGTTTCACCTATTCGATGAATGGTAAGCCACCAGCAAAAGACTCAAAAGAACTAGAGGCGCTCAGCGCTTATGCCTACTGGTTAGCAATGGGAGGCTTATTGGACCAATACGGTATGCAAGATGAGCCAGTTCCTGCCATCAGCACTGAACAATTATTGACGGGCGGTAAGGCAGAAGACTTTCCGTTGCCAGAAAAAATCGCTAACGCTTTGCCTACAGATAAACGTGGCAACCTAGCAGGCCGTGGCTACCCAAAAATTGACAATCCAGAGCTTGATCCTTCACCAGAGCGTGGCGCGCAAGTTTACGTTGATAACTGCGCGGCCTGTCATGGAGAAAGTGGTCAAGGTATTCACGATGAAAACGGCCGCTCTTACATTCCACCTTTGTGGGGCGAATACGCTTACAACTGGGGTGCAGGCATGCACCGAATCAACACTGCGGCTTATTTCATCTACGAGAACATGCCTTTGGGCAAAAGCGTTCAATTGAGTAAACAAGATGCATGGGATGTCGCGGCTTATGTCAACAGCCATGAACGACCACAAGACCCTCGCTACAAAGGTGATTTGCAAGCAAATGCAGCGAAGTACCACAACCACCAAGGGTACTACGGCAAAGAGGTGAATGGTCATATTTTAGGCAGTAAAGCCTTCCCACCAACTACGGTAGATTGAGGCGTAACTTCAATTCGACTAAAAGCGTGTTCACCTGAGCACGCTTTTTTGTTTTAAAACCTTGATACACCGCCACTATTCTCAATTGGGTGTTTGAGTTCATCCGCTGTGCATTGTTAAATGAAGCAAATTTCAGATCCTGAGTTCCCTATGGCTACCATCAAAGACGTCGCAAAAGAAGCTGGCGTATCCATTGCAACCGCCTCTCGCGTCATCAATAACGCCCCACACACCAGTGAATCCGCGATTGTCGCCGTCAAAGAAGCAATGACGAAACTAGGCTATCGCCCAAACGCCAATGCGCGCGCACTGGTCAGTAAATCGTCCAACGCGATTGGGGTATTGGTGAACGACGTTTCTGCGCCCTTTTTTGGCACCATGGTCAAAGCCATCGACACCATTGCCAGTGAGCAAGAGAAACAGCTTCTGATTGGCAGTGGCTATCATGATGCCGTGAAAGAGCGCAACGCGATCAACTTGCTGATCAACAGCCGCTGTGAATCTTTGGTCGTGCATAGCAAAGGCATGACAGATGCCGAGTTAGCCACGCTCGCCAATGAAATTCCGGGTATGGTGTTGATCAACCGTATCGTGCCAGACATCGCTTCACGCTGTATTGCGTTGGATAACCGAAAAGGCTCTTACATTGCCACTGAGCATTTGATTCGCAATGGACACGAACACATCGGCTATATCTGCTCAGGTCATGATATTGAAGATGCACGCGATCGCCGCGACGGCTATCTTGATGCTCTGCGAGATAACGGCATCAAGATTCGTGAAGAATACATCGAATACGGCGAGCCAGACGAAACCGGCGGTGAGCAAGGCATGGTAAACCTGATGGCGAAGAACACGCCCATCACTGCTGTTGCTACCTACAATGACTATATGGCCGCAGGTTGCATGACGTTACTGCAAGAAAACGGCATCCGTATTCCTGAAGACATGTCGGTGATTGGATTCGATGATGGCCATATCGCACGCTACATTTACCCTCGCCTAACGACCATTCGTTACCCAATTCAAGTCATGGCAAATGAAGCGGTCAAACTCTCACTTCAGTTAGTAAATAACGAAGAAGCCGAACGCACAGAACACAAATTGTTCATGCCAATTCTGGTCAGACGTGCTTCTGTTGGCAATATCAAATAACCTCAAACCAGCCTCACCGGCTGGTTTTTTCTATTAAACAGGTAAGAAGCTTGTAAAACATCCCCGCAAAAACAAGCGCATATCTTGAAAAAGGGTTATTCTTAGTGATTAAAAGTACGAAATAATAACTGAATGAGCATTCAACCCAATTCACGTCAATTAGTCTCCTGTGAGGAGTGCGGCTTGGTCGTTCGTATCCCAGATATCGAGCAAGGTCAAAAAGCGCAGTGTCCTCGTTGCGAACATTCGCTTACCAAAGTGAACGCGAAACCGTATCAAAGCGTCATTGCTGTATCGGTGGCTTGCTTGATCACCTTAGTTTTAAGTGTCTCATTCCCGTTTATGTCATTCAGTGTTCAAGGCTTATCTCAAGAGATTACCTTGATGCATGCCGCTAAGATGCTAGCCGAGTTTCATAACGCATTACTCGGGGCTTTGCTTCTGGCGACCGTCGTGGTGCTGCCCGCAATCTACGTCGGATTAATTCTGTTTTTACACCTTGAAGCCTTGAAGTCACTCAAGCATCCATTAGGTAAGAAGCAGATTCGCATGGCGAAAACCCTATGCCGGATCTTATTCCGTGTTGAACCATGGTTGATGGTCGATGTGTTCCTGATCGGTGTCTTAGTGAGCTTAATTAAAATCGCCTCATTGGCTGAGATTGGCATGGGTAGTTCATTTTGGGCATTCTGTGTTTACACCGTGCTGGTCGTGAAATGTATTTCAATGGTCGATAAGAGCTGGCTGTGGGGACACTTCATTCCTGCGATTGAACTGCCAAATGTGAAAGAAGGTGATACGCACCACAATGAAAACCACATTGGTTGTCACACCTGTCATCAACTCAACCCTATTGAAGACAAAAAACATCAAAAGTGTCTTCGTTGTGATAGCCCAATACACAAATACAACCCTACAGACAGCATGCAGAAAGCATGGGCCTTACTTTTTGCGGCAATCATTTTCTACATTCCTGCGAACCTTTATCCAATGATGTACACAGTGAGCCTCGGTCATTCCGAAGGCTCGACCATCATGGAAGGTGTGGTTCTTCTGTGGCAACTGGGCTCCTACCCTATTGCAGCGGTTATCTTCTTCGCCAGTGTGTTTATCCCAATGGCAAAAATGTTGGCACTCGCTTGGCTGTATTTCAACGCTCAAAAAGCACAATACTTGCCTCCTGAAGAAAGTATTTCACGCTTGAAAATCTACCGAATTACAGAATTTATCGGTCGTTGGTCAATGATTGATATTTTTGTTGTCGCGATTTTGGTTGCGCTCGTGCAGTTGCAAAACCTAATGGCGATTTACCCTGGTCCAGCAGCGCTTTCATTTGCTGCTGTGGTCATACTCACCATGCTCTCTGCAATGATTTTTGACTCGCGTTTGTTGTGGCAATTACCACAAAACGAAGCGCAGGAGCCAATGACTAATAACTTAAATGAGAAAGCCAAATATGAGTGATGAGAACAAGGCAACCGCTCAAATAAAACCGCAAAAGCAGGTCTCTGCGATTTGGATCATTCCGATCCTTGCGTTAGCGATGGGAGCGTGGATGCTGTTCCAATACATCAACAGCACAGGGCCAGAGATCACACTGAAATTACCAACAGCAGAAGGTATTGAAGTCGGTAAAACAGAGATCAAAGCACTGAACGTAAAAGTTGGCGTGGTTACTGACGTTAAACTCAGCAAAGACTATGACCACATCATCGCTACAGCACAAATGAACAAAGACGCGAAACGCATGCTGCGTGAAGACTCCATGTTCTGGGTCGTTAAGCCTCGTATTGGTCGTGAGGGCGTGTCAGGTTTAGAAACCCTGTTATCTGGTGCCTACATTCAACTTCAACCAGGCAATTCTCAGGTCGAAAAAGAGCATTTTGATGTTCTCGATGTGCCACCTGTCGCTTCCCCTGACGCAGAAGGTCTACGCATTGTTTTGACACACCGCGAAGCCGGAAAACTTGGCGTTGGTGACCCAGTGATCTACAAAGGCTTTACCGTGGGTCGAGTTGAAACGACGAGTTTCGATGTCGACACTCGCCGCGCTTTGTACCAACTGTTTATCTTCAAGCCATATGACAGTCTTGTGCGTACCAAAACTCATTTTTGGTTGAGCTCAGGTGTCGATTTACAGCTTAATGCAGAAGGCTTTGAGGTGAAGTTCGGTTCACTAGAAAGCATGATTACGGGCGGCGTAACCTTCGATACCCTGCCAGGAATGGGCGCAGGAGATGAGCTTAAAGAAGACATGACACACTTCCGTTTGTTCGATGATGTTAAACAAGTGCGCGAAGGCATGTACGATGAATACATTCAGTTTGTGATGATGTTTGAAGAGTCTGTTCGTGGTCTGAAAGCTAAAGCACCGGTTGAATACCGTGGTTTACGCATTGGTACCGTTATCAAAGTGCCTATGCGAATGCCAACGCCAGAAGAAGACTTCTCCGCGAAGAAAATCCCAGTGCTTGTACGTATTGAGCTTGGCCGAGTTTATGAAAATTTACCATCAAGCCAACTGCCAAGGTTCAAAGAGAAGCTAAAAGAAGAGTTTGCCAAAGGTCTTCGCGGTACGCTGAAAACGGGTAACTTGTTAACGGGTGCGCTGTACATCGATGCGGATTTCTATCCTGATGATGAACCTTACGTGCCGAGCCAATTTGAAGATTTAGATGTCTTCCCAACCAAACAAGGTGGCTTTGCTCAGGTTCAACGCCAAGTGAATGACTTCCTAACCAAGCTAAACAGCTTACCAATGGAAGACACGTTGAACTCACTGAACAAGACGTTGAAGAACTCGGAAAAAACGCTTGCTTCAGCAGAGCGTGTTGCGAGCAGTGTGGATCGTCTTCTCAACCAAGAAGACACCAAAGCGATTCCAGCCGACATTCGTAAGAGCCTAGAACAGCTGCAAAGAACATTAGATGGCTACGGTCCGAACTCCACCATGTACAGTGAAATGGAGTCGACGCTGAAAGAGCTAGAACAAGTAATGACTGAGTTCAAACCAGTCCTTAAGCAGTTGAACGAAAAACCAAATTCATTGGTATTTGGCGAAGATGAAGTCAACGACCCAATCCCAGTTAGAGGACAAAAATAATGAAACGCGGACTTTTATTGATTTCTGCCCTTCTGGCAGGTTGCAGTAGCGCTCCTGAAGACACAGGCGCTTTGTATGTCTTACCGGAAGCAAGCTCAGCAAAGGTAAGCGACACCATGATTGCACAGCGTCCACAACTTGTGGTTCGCCCAGTTGAATTGGCAAGCTACCTTGCCGACAGTGGCATAGTGTATCGCGCTTCAGAGACCCAGATCATCCAAGCGAAACATAATCAGTGGGCGCACAGTATCTCTGAGCAAATTACTCAACGAGTGATCGCTGAACTGCGTGGCAAACAAACTCAATACTGGCCGGTAGACGTCAATAACCTGCTCGACCAGAGTGGCGAAAGCAAGCTTCAATTGTCACTGAGCAAGTTCAATGGCAGTTATGAGGGCAACGCTGAGATCGAAGGCGAATGGCTCATTGTTGATGCTAACGGCAAAGTGAAGACCAGTGCACCGGTCAAAATCAGCATGCCTTTACAAGATGAAGGCTACGATGCACTTGTCGACGCACTATCGGTAGGTTTGAACAACCTGACAGATCAAATCGCCGCTCAGCTATAACACTCCTCGCCCATTCAGTTCTCTGAGTGGGCGACTTTTTCTCCCCTTGTTTTCCCGATACACTGTAACCCTGCCCTTTTAGTGAGTGATAAAGAATGAAAGACATGCGACAAGCGTTGCTCGATGCCGGATTGCATTTGATCAATGAACACGGCTTTGCTGGTGTGGGCTTAATGAAGATCATTAACGAAGCAGAAGGTACTAAAGGGTCGTTTTATCACTACTTCAAATCAAAAGAACACTTTGGTGCGATTTTGCTGCACGACTACTTTGAAACGCACCTTGAGCGTCTCGAACGCTTTTTGAGTGACGAGTCCAAAGCGCCAAGCGAACGCGTGCAAGCTTACTTTGATGATTGGTGCGTCGTTAAGTTGACCGAAGACTTTCGTATTCAATGCTTGGTCGTCAAACTCGCTGGTGAAGTTTCTGGTCACGACACTGAAATGCAAAGTGAAATGGCTGTCGGCACTAAGAAAATGATTGAGAAAATGACGACTTTCTTTGAGCGCAGCAATCAAGAAGGCACGCTTTGTTTGTCCGCACCGGAACAAACAGCAAAAACACTGTTTAGCTTGTGGTTGGGTTATACCTTGCTTGCGGCAATGCAAAAGGATCGCGCAATTTTAGAGGATGCGATGCAAACCACCGTTAAGCTCCTAAACGAGTAAGCAGAACCTCTCACATACTCGGCAAAACACAGTGCAACACATATATCGAGAGAAACCATCAAGATAAAGACAACAAAGCCAGCATTTCGCTGGCTTTGTGTTTATTTGGTCACTAACCCTAGCGCTATACGACGAAGTATCCCTTTCATAGATTTTCCTTATGCTGTTTGCTCTTCTTTTCTGGTCATCTTCAGCCCCACCAAGCCAAAGCCGAACTCCAAAAATAGATACACGACTAACAACCAATGCGGCATTCCATCTACTAGCAAACTCAAGAGCCTTCCCATCGCTAAGCCCCACATAAAAATGACCAAGCTATACAGTGCAGGTAGACGATATTTGGTGCTCATCGCCCCCATTACCCAAAACATAGCGAGCGCTAAATACAATCCCATGACCGCTCGGAAAATGTGGCTAACGTTCACCGAGGATGCATCAATCCCAAATAAAAATGAGAGCGAGTCAACCGGTGAAAAACCATAAGAAAGTGCAATTGGGGTAAGACCTGCCGCAGCTAAGAGAAGAAAAATACTTTGAATTTTCATGACATCTCCTGATTCGCTGTTTCACATACAGCGTAGTTAAATTAACAAATTAAACAAGTTGCATAATTAATGCATTTTTGAAAGGGGCTTGACTACGCCAGCCTGTCTTTAAGCAAACATCAATAAAGGCGCCAAAATACACAAACCAGATAGCAGGACGTTTTCGATTTTCATCTGGGATTCTCCGTCAAATATCATTCCATCAACGTTGAATGTTGAACGCGTTACCACGTTCTTCGATGGTCAAAGAATACACAATACAAACCGGTCGGTCTAGGGTTATTTACAAAAAAGATCTTGGCTCGATCATAGGGAATCGGTATCACGCTGAATTGAAAAGAAACTTATCCATAAACCTGAGATTTTGAATTACTTCAATCCATGCTCTACGCTAATTTTGTGCAATTCATTTAATAACGATTACAAACACGGACGTTGATATGGCTAAGATGACCTTCCCTTCTATCGCCCTTATTTCCTCGCTTGCAGTGGCACCAAACGCAATAGCAGAAGATACGCAATCCCCATCAAGCAACTGGCAACACAGTGTCGAGATCTACATGCTCGCCTTAAATATCAATGGCGATACCACCATGGGTAACTTCTCCTCCAGTCTCGATGTCGATCCAAAGTTCATCATGGATCATCTCGACATTGGCGCTATGGCAAGACTTGAAGGGGTATATCAAAACAAATGGGGTTACTACATCGATTACAGTTTTATGGACCTCAGTGGTGACGTAAATAACCTGTCAGGTATTCTCCCTAATGTCAGTTATCGTGCTGATTTGGAGATCCGTCAGGGTGTTCTCGAAGCAAAAGCATTTCAACGTGAAACCTACTCATTCGGCATGATCGATTACATGTTTGGCTTACGTTGGTGGGATAACGACATCAAGGGTAAGGTTTACCGCAACGATAACCGTATTCTGGTGGATAGACTCAACATCAAAGAAGACTGGGTTGATTTTCTAATGGGTGTTCGATGGATCAATGACCTAACCAAAGATTGGCGCTTTCATGCCAGCTTGGATGCCGGTTTAGGTAAAGACACCAACTTTACCTATGCGACCCAATTTGGTTTGCGTTACCACATTAATGATTGGTCGGACGTTAACCTCGCTTACAAATCCACTTGGGTTGATTACGTAAACGAAGGAACCTTTGAATACGATACCGCCTCGCATGGCTTCTTAATCGGTCTTGGTTTGTACTTTTAATCACTTTAGGGCGAAGTGTTTCGGCATTTCGTACCGGATTCTCCTAAGCTAATGAGAATGAGTGTCAAAGGTGTTGCTTAGATGAACAAATCGGAAGTTATCTGGCCGGATTATTATCATCCCAAACATTCTCATATTCATGTACGTAGCCAAATCGAAATCCCTGAACCTCCCGAGGTTGTTTGGCAACACTTAGTTCGTGCTCATGAATGGCCTGCGTGGCGAGACGGAAAAACCATGGTGCAGATCCTAAGTGGCGACAGCACATTGTGCAAAAACACCATGTTTCGTTGGAAAGCCTCTTGGCTAGACTTTCATTGTACGGTTGTAGAATACACACAGCATCAGCGCTTGGCTTGGAAAGGGAAAAAAGGCGGCGTTGATATGTATCACGCGTGGGTGTTGGAACCAACCAAAACCGGTTGCAGTATTGTCACCGAAAGCACGCAACGTGGTGGCATGACTTGGCTTACCAAATACTTTGCACCAAAAAGGTTGAGAAGATACCAGCTCAAATGGCTAGAAGAGTTATGTCGTCAGTCTCATGGTCACTGCGGCAAATAAGCACCAATGTCCCCGCCTACCGACGGATATGTACAATAAATGCTCCCTCCCTGATCTCAATCATATTTGAGACACATTGCATGAGATACCCTTAGCGAAAACTATAAAACCCAATCATATGACCCCATGGTCAATAGATAAGGCGCTTGAGCAGCAATGTCGATTAACATTTCAGATCTAACCACCGCATTAAGCAAGGTGGAGCACATCCACAAAGTTCAATTGGAAAACGTGCATCAGTTTTTTAAGTCTAACGAAACTTTCTCGGTAAAGGCCTTTAGCCAAATTGTGGCAACGGACTCTATTGATGAACGTTTTAAAGCTATCGACAAAGAATTTGCTTTGTTGGGCGATGCTAAAACTTACCTGCTAGAGGCTTCTTACTTAGTTGCTTAGAAACAAAGCTGACTAAAGTAAAAAATTGCGCTTTCAAACCTTAAATGAGATTTATTTTTAATCGCATTACTGCTAAATTATCAGCAGTTATCGTATGAGGTTTTGCAATGAACGCGAAGAAAGCGCTCAAAAAATTGAAGAAGAAAACGGTTAATAAAGTCGCCTCTTCTTCAAACAAACAACTTAGTGCATTAAAGAACAATGCATTAGGTAGTGTTGTCACATCTCAATCCCGCACTTCCTCATCACAAAGTGAACTCGTTAATGAGCTAAAAGGCGTAGCAAACCAAGCCGCAATGAGCGCGGCTTATGAACTTGCCGCCCCACTCAATCCGTTGTTGTCTTGGTTTAACGATGCTGGAGGTGTGGTTGATTTCACTACTTCAGCTAAAAAAGCGTCAACGCCACGACCTAAGCAATCTGCCAATGATACAGCACCTGCATTTTCGGTAAAATCAGTGGGACATTTACCCTTAAAGTCACCACCTTGCAAACGATGCCCTGCTCTTTCTAACGGCATTTGTAAATGTGCAGCTAAAAAGTTTAGGTTGAGCGCATAAATTAACGCGCTAGCACCCACAGATTAGATCAAAAAAGCCCGACATCACGTCAGGCTTTTTGCTATTCATTTTTCGCGGTCATTTATGCCAAGTTCATGATCACTCGGCTGACAGATGGGCCAACAATTCGGGTTAACGCCACCCCAGTTAATCCTTTAACGAGACTCTTCGTTCCACTCACCATCGCTTTCTCAACAAAAGACGGTTTTTCGCTACTCTGCGTCCAATGGTGACTTTCTAGAATTTCCATCAGGCTATCACAATCAAGCTCTTCACTATCAAAACTGATAGCGACCGAACCTGCGTATCGCTTGTGCTTAATTTCGTGTACGGCATCAATCTCTTCCAACTGACAAATCAGTTCCGCAACCTCATTAGGGTGATCTTTAATGTAGTCAGAACGAACTCTAAGTCGCTGATTTGTCTTGTGAATGTAAGTATTCATGCTAGCACCAATCCAAATGATAACTATTACTGTTTGCAACAGTACCACTGAAATTGATTAAGCGCAAAACATTTGTAATTAGTTTGTCCCATGAACGTTTTTCCCAATGAATCGCACTTTGCTTACCGTATAATTTTTTTATGAAACAGTACGTCGACCAGGCCTTAAAACTAAGAAAGTGGGTATCGATTGGCCACCATATCCCGGGAAGAGTAAGACTCAAATACAAGCTGGGCATCGTAGCGCACCTTGCCAAATTCCGTAGTGACGACATCGAGAAAGCTATTTCTTCTATTCCTGCGTTCAAAAACTACAAGTTGAACAATGCGACGGGAAGCATCGTCATCGAATACGACCCAATGACAGTCAACCCTAAGGCGATTGACGCGTTGTTTTCGGATTCAGAACAAGCTGCGGAGCAAGCATGCTATTCGATCGCTGAGCAATTGGACTTAAATGGAGAACGTTCATGAGTGACTCATTGAACAATGCAAATCCATACGAAGCCTACTTCAAGGCCATGATGGAAATGCAAAAGGAAATGGCAAATGCTTACATGGCAAGCATGCAAAACGGTGAAATGCCACCAATGATGATGCCTCATCAAATGGGTATGATGCCGCATTTCCCACATCCTGCATTTTGTCATCCCCACCAAATGCCACCGGGCATGGGGGCACAATTCCATCCAGGAATGATGCCACCGCCTCCACACTGGCCACATCCGGGGATGATGCAACACCCACCTCAACCTCAACAACCACCACAGACTCCTGAAACACCAGAGAGCGATCCATTATTCGAGCAGGCTCAGGCAATGCTAGAAGGCGCTCTGGGTGAAGAAGCAGGCATGTTTAAAGAGATATTAGGAACTTTCGGTATGAACGATAAAGAGTTTTGGAAAGGCGCTATGGTAGGCGCTGCAGCAGCACTTCTACTTAGCAATGAAAATGTGCGCGGCAAACTAATGGGCTTGGTATCAGGTGCTGGCGATATGCTGAAATCTGGTGGTTCGAGCGTAAAAGAAGGCGCTGTGAATACAGCAAGCGCAGTCAAAGAGAACGTTTCAACAGGTAGCGAGATCTTCAAAGATACTTACGCTGCCGGCAAACAAGGCTTTCAAGAGTCTGTAGAGCGCCACAAAGAAGAACCTGCAATCAAAGAAGTAGCAGAAAAAGCGCCTCGCGAAGAAAGCGAAGGTGAAGATGGCCAACCCGTAATTAAAGAACATGAGTAATTCAGCCAATAAACTCAGTTCTGCCAATCGCGCTATGCTCGTTGGTGCTATAGCCGGCGGTAGTGCAACGATTGCCAGTCAATGGAAAGAGCACAAAGCTGGCAATATCGACACCAATGAAATGGCGACTAACGCAGCGAAATCCGCGCTAAAAACCGCAGCTATCGCTGGTGCGACAACTTATGTGGCAGAAAAAATGGCAGGCCGCCCTGCACTCTCCATGCTGACGATTCTCAGCGTCGGTGCAGCAGGCCTTTACCTTATGGATCAAGCTTCGGACTCTAAAAATGAACAATAACAACCCATACTACGGCTACCCTTATTACGGATATCCGCAACAACAAAACCAAGCGGCTGAACAACAACCAGTTGAACAACCTTACAAAAAGCAAAATACCAAAACCCATTTTGCTATGGGTGTGGCTGCAGGTGCTGCAGTTGCTTACCTCCTAACCAATAAAAAGTTCCAACAAGGCGTTGCAACGACTGGTGAAAAAGCGTGGTCTGCGGTTCGTGGCGAAGTTGAAGAACTAAAAGAGCGTTTGGAAGACACCCAAGCAGAGCTGGAATACTACCGTAACCTTTACAAAGGCGAAGAATGATCTCGATTCAGGTAAAGCATCACTTTCCCGGTCGAATCCGCTTTAAAGCATCAGCACTGAGACATCACAAAGATGTGGGTACTTGGATTGAAACCAGTTTAATGGCGATCCAAGGCATTAGTGCGGTACGAGTGAACGAATCTGCCCATTCCGTTGTCGTGGAATACGACACGCAATTGCTGCAAGCAAAAACTGTCGAAGAGCGTTTAAACCAGCTTGATTTAAACGACGCAACGCAAGAAGAAACGGAACATAAGTTCACTCGCGGCGATATTGCAATGAACGTGATTGGCACTATCGCTGCAGCTTTGCTGCCAAACAAATGGGGCGCACTTTCAACGGCTACCTTAATCGCCCCAACGTTGTTTGAAGGTGTGAGCGACCTAAAAGACAAAAACATCTCGGTTGAAGTTTTGGATGCGATTGCGGTTGGTCTATCAGCTTGGCGCGGTGATTATCGTACCGCAATGATGACGCAAAGCTTGATCAGCCTTGGGGAGTACATGGAGCAGAAAACCAGTCGTAATAGTGACCAACTATTGGCTGATTTAATGCGCCCTCAAGAGTCGGTCGTTTGGCGTGTCGATGGGTCAGACCGCACTCAAGTCAACTCGACGGAACTGAATGTTGATGACATCATCGAACTGGCTCCTGGCGTATCGATTCCTGTTGACGGCACCATTGTAAAAGGCGCGGCGTTAATCAACCAATCGTCTCTTACTGGTGAGAACGTGCCTGTTCGTCGTGAAGAGAGCGCGGTTGTTTACTCTGGTACTAGTGTCCATGAAGGCACTATTCAAGTTCGTGTTGATAAAGTCGGAAGTGAAGCAACAACCGCAAAAATTGCTAAGTTGATTTACGACTCGTTGAGTGAAAAAAGTGAAATTCAACAAGTCACACAAGACATGGCGAATCGCCGTGTAAAAATCACTTTAGGGATTGGTGCAGCTGTCTTCGCACTCACTCAAGACATCAACCGTGTTGCATCGGTGTTTCTTGTCGATTATTCCTGTGCCTTGAAACTGAGTACCCCAGTAACGTTCAAGTCCATCATGTACCGTGCTGCGCAACAAGGCATCTTGTTTAAAGGCGGCAGTGCAATTGAGAAGTTAGTGAAAATCGACACTTGTGTGTTCGATAAAACAGGGACACTAACGCATGGTGATATGCAGGTAACGGATGTCATTCCCCTCTGCGACTCGAACTCTGCACGTGACTTGCTAGCGATTGCTGCCTCGGTAGAAGAGCACAGTAACCACCCGCTATCTCAGGCTGTGGTAAACGCTGCCAAGCACAACCAACTGCCGCACATTGAGCATGGTGAAGTGGAGTACGTGATTGCACACGGCCTCAAGAGCACAATGAACGAACATGAGTTGGTCATGGGTAGCCGTCACTTCCTAGAAGTGCATGAGGACGTCGACTTCACGCCATTTGAAGATGTGATTAAGAAATACGAGGCGCAAGGTCGCCATCTTATCTTTATCTCTCATCAAAATGTCTTAATTGGCATGATTGGCTTGCGTGATCACTTACGTGAAGATGCACTAGAAACCCTGAGTGCCCTTCGCCAGTTTGGTGTAAAAGAGCTGATCATGATTACGGGTGATAGCCAATTCAAAGCCAGCATCCTTGGCAATGAGCTGAAGCTAGATCGTATCTTTGCCGAAGCGGTACCTTCTGAGAAATCGACTATTGTCGAAGCGCTTCAAGCAGAAGGTCGCACTGTTATGTTTGTCGGTGATGGTGTTAACGATGCTCCAGCACTCACTGCGGCAGATGTTGGTGTTGCGATGGGCCGAGGAACCGAACTCGCCCGCCAAGTCGCGGACGTAGTTCTACTTCGTGACCATTTGTCTGGATTAGCAGAAGCGCGCGAACTTGCTAACATCGCCATGCATGTTATCAACTCCAATATTAAAATTGCTGAGTACGTGAATAGCGGAATCATGCTTGCAGCCGCGCTAGGGTGGTTAAACCCAGCCATGAGTGCCCTGCTCCATAATGGTACGACATTGTCTATTCTTGGTCGTTCTGCGGCGCTAAGACATGGATAATCCCTGTATTCATCGTCCATTTAGATAGAAAAATGTATGGTCCGCCCCGTTATTGCAACTACAATTAAGTAATAACGGAGTTGGTTTGCGCTAATGTATTCGGAGTCCACGTTGGGAACATTAACTTCCCGCTCCACGATGATATCCGCGCCAGATTATCCTTAAAAGCCCCAAAGCAACTAGGTGCTATTTTTTGTATCAGGTTACTAATCTGGCCGTTCGACCGTTTTTGTCATCACGTTCATTGGCGTTGCAAACTTGGTTATGGCTATACAGCCTTAAAAGCTTGGCGGTGGTACAACACCGCCCAAGCTATTCT